>JANNEE010000318.1:0-9033 GCA_031388325.1 Deinococcales bacterium | reverse complement strand
GTCGCTAATGCCTTCCCAAAGCGCAGCGTTGTCCTCGAGTCGGCGCAGGGGCGGATTGATTTTGGCATAACTGCCATACTGCTCGAGTTCGTGTTCGCTAAAAAGTAAATACTGTGGGCAAGTTTCGCCGCTTATATCTTGTCCAGCGCCTTGCCATTTTCGCAAGGTCTCGAGGGCATGTTTTGAAGTCACGTGGGCAATATGAAGTTTTGCACCAACCAAGTCATTCATCGTGGCAATTTTGGCAATCGCAAGGGCTTCGACCAAGGCTGGGCGGGATTCACCGTGGGTGGCTGCATCGTTGCGTCCTGTGCTTCTGACTTTGGCGCTGTAATACTCGAGCAGAGGGTTACTTTCGGCATGAACCACAAGGGTTAGTCCTGTTTGACGCACCAATTCTAGACACTCGAGTTGCTGCCATTCTTCGGGGATACACAGTCCATCAAACTCATCTTCTCGCCCTAGAACTGGCGCAGTCGTAAAAATCTTAAAGCCAATTGCTCCAGCCTCTGCCATGCCTTGCACATATTCGGGTTTGAGCATTCCGGGTGCGCCGTACAGCGCAAAATTGACCACGGCTTCGCGTTCGGCTTGGATTCGTCTCGAGGTCAGGATTTCTGGTGTAGCACAGCATGGCTTAGAGATGGGCATTTCAAAAACTGTCGTCACTCCACCGGCTGCCGCCGCTCGGGTTTCCGAAGTCCATGTGCCACGTTCTGGGTAGGCTGGGGCGCGAACATGAAAATGAATATCTACCGCGCCGGGCAGTAAATGTAAGCCAGTTGCATCTATGATTTCTTTGGCTTCGGCAGTCGTGTTCGGCTCGAGCAGTGCGGCAATTTTGCCATTCTCGAGGGTGACATCTAAGCGTTTGGTGGCTTGGGGCGTGACAACCACTGCGCCGCGAATTAGGGTATCAAACATGGTCTTCCCCACTTAAATGCTGTTTTAGAAAACCGTTCAGGACTGCAAAACACTGCTCGAGTTGACTGATTTCGACATATTCATCGAATGAATGTGCCACTTCATAACTGCCGGGTCCAAAAATCACCATATCGCCCCGAACCAAGTTCATTAAATGCTTGGCATCAGAACCGGGCAAGTAGCCAATTGGCTCGAGCGGTGTTTGGGTGGCTTGGCTCGAATACTGTAAAAAGGCTTTGCCCAAAGGGGTTTCCAACCGAGATTCAAACCAACTCGAGTATTGAAATTCACTGATTTTAGCGGTGGCTGGCGAAAGGTCGGTCATTGCCACGACTTGCTCGAGTTCGTGTTGGACAGTCTTGGGGTTTTCGCCCGGAATCATGCGTCGGTCTAGCCGTATCAGACATTGGTCTGCCACCGCATTGGCAGTGCTGCCTCCCTGAATCACCCCGATGTTGCAAGTCGGAACGCCCACCAAAGGATGCAAATGTTCGGTCAAACGATAATGGTACGCCTCGAGTGCCAAAACAAGCCTTGCCATGGCGTTAATGGCGTTAATCCCGCGATTTGGATTGGTCGCATGGACGCTATGCCCCTGCGTGGTGATGGTGGCACGCATCACGCCCTTGTGAGCCGTCGCAACACGGTTGGCGGTTTGTTCACCGACCACAATCAAATCACACATCGGTAAATGCCCAGATTCGGCTAACCAGCGCGTCCCCATTTGCCCACCCATTTCTTCGTCGGCTGCCGCCACCAAAACCAATGTGCCGCCTTGCACTCGAGCCGCATGATGTTTCATGGTCAGCATCATTGCCGCAAGTGGGGCTTTATCGTCCACACTGCCTTTACCAAAAATTTTTCCGTCGGCTTCGAGGGCAACAAACGGGTCAGACGACCACCTGCCGCCTTCGGGTTCTGCCACGGGTACAGTATCCGAATGGGCATGGAGCATCACCACTGGCTCACCTTGTCCGATGATTGCCACAACACTCTGTATCTGCGGATGCTCGAGTGGCGCAAGCACTTGCACCCGCGCCCCAATCTGCTCAAGCCACGCGGCAATAAAACCCGAGATGGCGCTGTTATCGCCGGGAGGATTGACCGAAGGAATGGCAATCAGGCTCTTCAAGAGTTCGACCAACTCATGCACCTCGTCTCACCGCCTTGTCTCGAGTTTGGTCATTCACGGCAACGTTCCCTGAATTTCGGCAAAGAAACAGCACCAATCGCCAACAGTTACGTTTGGCAAAGCCCGTAAGCCAAAAATTCTGCCGTCGGCTGGGGCAATTAAAGTCTCGAGCAAATCGCCGTAAACATCATAAATTCGGGCAATCACATCGCCTTTTTTCATCGATTTTTTGAATTCTGCGGCTTCGTCGGCTAGAAATAAACCACTGTTTGGGGCGAGCAGTGCATGTTGCACCCCTGTATAACGCGGCTCGGCGTACTTGGCTTGCCCCTCCAGCATCTTGTAATGGCGCATCACGTTCAGGGCAGCGTCGGCTAAAACCCGCCCGACCCGATGAAAGTCTTTAGGGCTGGTGGCACTGCGCCCACCAAGTTCGACCGTAATTCCTGTCTTACCGACCTCGAGCATTGAAGCCATTGGATTACCTTTGGGCAAGAAGGCTTTCAATGCCAAATCCCAACCTTCACCCATTGCCTTAGCCAATTCTTGAGATTTTGCGTCCTCGGTGGCAAAAATTGTCTCGGATAGGTACGAATGCGCTCCGCCCGAATGGATACTCAGTTCTAAATCCGCTACCTTAGTCATCCACAAACTGTGTTCATAACAAATCCGTTCCGAAAAATACCCGTTCGGCTTACCGGGGTAAATTCGGTTCATATCGTAACTGAACGTATCGAGCGGATTACCCCTTGAAGCCGCCTCGAATGCTGGCACGTTAATCACTGGCACAAGCACCAACGACCCATGCAACTCGGCAGGATTGACTTCACGGCGCAGGATATGGCACATCAGAGGACCTTCGGGTTCATCGCCATGAATTGCACCATCTATCCATAAGCAAGGACCCTCATGTGCGCCGTTAATCACCACCACGGGAATCTCGAGGGGTGTCCCACCCGCCAGTTTAGAAACGGGAATGACACCCAAGGACACACTATTTGGCTCGGCTTTGGCTGTTCCAACTGTAATTGTCATGGTTCTCCTTAAATGAAATAGACTTGAAAACAGATTGCTCGGGGTGGGCGAGGCATGCCTCGCCCCAACGGTAGATGACTCATTTTTTCGCTATCCCTCTAAAACCTCAAAGCTCTACGCCCACTAAATCCCTTGTACTTTTTGGTACTGCTTGAGTTCTTCTGGGGTGTAAACCTGCATAAATTCAATTTCGATACCACCCGCGTCGTTGTCTAAAAACGCCACGTAGCCTTCGGGGTGCGGGTGTGAGCCATACACACCACAGGCTTTACAAATGCGTAAACTTGCACCGTGAGCTTGAGCATGTTCGAGAGCGGCTTTTATATCGCTGACTTCATAACAAATATGATGCAGTCCTTCAGCGTTCCGCTCGGCAATCCACGCTGCAAAACGCCCGTCGGCATCCATGCTCTCGCAAAGTTGATACTCGATGTTACCAAGGTTAAACAGCGCCACCCGATTACGTGATTTTTGGTACTCGAGAATTGGCGTATTGGCTGGCACATCAAGGAATCTCGAGTAGGTCTCAAGGGCTTTTTTGGCATCACGCACCGCAAATGCCATGTGCTTAATGGATTTAACTTCTGGGTTTGTCATGCTTCCCCTTTCAATTTTGGTAGGGCTTTAGCAATTCGTTCCGCCGCTTCTTCTAATTTTTGAATTGGTTGCAATAATGAAATACGAATAAAATCATCGCTGTGGTCGCCAAATAACGAACCGGGGAAAATCATCACTTTGGCTTCCTCGAGTAAGCGCACACAAAAATTTCCAGCCCCTAAACCTGTACTGCTGATATTGGTGTACAAATAAAATGCGCCTTGGGGTTGTCCGTAAGTCAAACCCAAATTATCGAGTACGCCGCGAAAATAAGTTCGTCTCGAGGCAAAAATTTGGCGGTACTCGAGAACACAATCTTGCGAACCCCGAAGCGCTGCCAAGGCTGCATGTTGGGCAACCGCCGGAGCGCAAATCGTTAAACCATGATGAATTTCGTTCATCGGAATAACCAATTCTCGAGGGGCAGCAAAATAGCCAATCCGCCAACCAGTCATGGCATAGGCTTTGGAAAAACCATTAACGGTAATGGTGCGTTCCTTCATGTTTGGTAAGCTGGCAAAACTGGTGACACTTGCGCCGTCATAGACAAGGCGTTCATAAATTTCATCGGAAATGACAATCAGATTAAATTCAATTGCCAATGCTGCCAATTTCTCAATTTCGGATTTTGGCGTGACCGCTCCTGTTGGATTACTTGGGTTCATCAAGCACAGTATTTTTGAACGTGGTGTAATTTTTGCCCGAACCGCTTCGGCAGTCAGTGCAAAATTATCCTTTTGGAAAGTCGGCACAGTCACGACCACGCCGCCCGCCAATTCTACGGCTTGGTTATAGGAGGTATAGCCCGGCGAGGTCAGCAGTACCTCATCGCCAGCGTTTAGAAGCGCCAGCATACTGACATAAATACCTTCTTGCGCCCCAGCCGTGACCACAATTTCATCTGGCGTATAGTGCAAGGCATTTTCAGTCTCGAGCTTATGGCAAATCGCTTGACGCAACTCGAGCAAACCCTGTGGCGCGGTGTAGTGGGTTGCGCCAGATGCTAATGCCTTCTGCCCAGCCTCGACGATATGAAATGGCGTTGGCAAGTCTGGGTCGCCGCGCCCAAGCGCAATCACGCCGTCCAGTTTCGCGGCAATGCCCAGCATCTTGGTGCGGATAGATTCATCTTGATGAATAATCCGGTCCGCAATTTGGTAACGCATGGTACTCACAAAATCTCCTTTCGAGCCAGCCAGCCGTGTCTCGAGTTTTTATCTCGAGACACGGCGTTTGATTTAGCGTTTTACATAAGCTGTGTCTAAGAAATTAAAGAGTTCACCAATGTAGCCGTTGGCGGTGCTTTGGAATGCGCCCATCGGGTCTTTGAGTTGGTCTTGGGTGTTGCCCACGCGGTTTTTATAGGCAACATGTAAGCCTCGAGTGTACAAGTAGACCAAAGGCAGATTCTCGGCAGCTACTTTTTGAAATTGGTCGTAGATTTGTTTGCGAGCGGCGGTGTCTAGTGTCGAAAGCCCTTGAGTAACGAGTTTATCCAAGAGGATTTCAAAGGATTCTGGTTTTTCGGGTTTGCTCTGCCCAGCACGGTTTAAGTTCCAGATATGCGCCACACCGTTTAAGTTGTACAAGTTACGGCGGGTCGGTGGGTCAGAAACACCACCAAAATCGGTGAACGACAAATCAAAGTTGCGAGTGCCATCTGGGTTAAAGTTGCGAAGCGCTGGGTTAATCACACTGCCATTGTCTGCCACGGTAAAACTGGCATCAATACCAACTTTTTTCATGTCTTCGATGATGATTGGCGCAGCCACTTTTTGTAGGGCTTCGGTCGAGACCACTAAGGCGTTCATTTTGATGGCTTCGCCTTTGCTGTTGACCAAAAAGCCACTCGAGTTTTTGCGGGTAAAACCAAGTTCACGCAGCAAGGTAGCAGCTCGAGTCGGGTTGTAACTAAATTTGCTGCTGCCTTCGACAAATAAACTGTCGTTGTACCATTTGGTGTTACCGCTCGAGATAGGTCCGTACAATGGTTTGCCCAGTCCGCCCAATCCGACTTTGACAATTGTTTCACGGTCTACAAGGTGCGATAAGGCACGGCGGAATTTTGCATTGCGGCAGAGGGTGGCTTTGAACGGGTCTTTGTTTTGGAAGTTGCAAAAAATCGTCGAGGTCACAGCCGTTTGGGTGATGTTGATTTTCAGTTCGCCATCCAAACGTCCACTGCTGATGGCTTGGCGGACTCCTTGCACCTCGTCTATGGTCAGTGGTTGGAAAACATCTTGTTGCCCAGCAATAAAACCAGCCAGACGTGCGTTGGTATCGGCAAAGTTCTTGGCAATAATGCGGTCTAAGTACGGTAATTTATTGCCTTTTTCGTCTACGCCCCAATAATCGGAGTTGCGGCGCAAGGTCATTTCTTCACCCGGTTTATAGGATTCGACCAAGAAAGGTCCAGCCCCAACAATGTTCTTTGGGTCGGTGCTGACATTGTACGCGCCTTGCACCGCCGCTTCGCCACGTTCGGCTAAGGGTTGCCAAATGTGCTTTGGCACAATAGACCAGTCAGCTAAGTCAAGGTAGGCTGCATCGGTGATGTTTAAGGTCATGCGAACCGTGTCTGCATCTACTTTCGTCCATTTAATTTCTTTGCCCGCTTGGGTAAAATCTGAGCGCTGTCTCGAGTTGATTTTGACGTTGCTGTGCAACTCGGCGCTGTAAATAATATCGTCGGCAGTTAGCGGTCTGCCATCTGACCATTTGATGCCTGTGCGGATATTAAAGTTTACATCCAAACCGCGCTGCGTTACACTGGTACAAACATAGCATTCGTTCTGACCTGTGGCAGCATTAAACTGTACCAACTGCGGAAACCAGAGGTACTGAATAAAGGTGTCCGAAAGCGACTGCACCGTAAACGGATTAAAAGTTGGTGGCAAACCAACCAAGCCGTAAGTCAGTGTTCCGCCTTTCACGGCTGTGCCATCACCGCCAAAACGCGCCGTGCGAACCAAATTCTGCGAGGACTGCTGGGCTTGTCCCTGAATCGAAACCACTGCAGCTGCAACCACCAGCGCAGCCCCGAGCCAACTGAGTTTTGAGCGAACGTTCATACTTCCTCCTTTGAAACCAAGCACCATGTCTTCTCGAGCCGCCTTCCTTAAGTTAGAAATCGTTTCAAATAAATCACCGCCTTGCCTTGGGGTCAAGTGCATCACGTAAACCGTCCCCCACGAAATTAAACGCCAGTACCGCTACGAAAATAAAGAAACCCGGGAGTAACATCCACGGTCTCGAGGTAAAAGTCTGCATTCCGCCTTCCTGGGCAACCGCCAGCATCAAACCCCAACTCGAGTTTGGATCTGAAATGCCTAAGCCCAAAAAACTCAGTCCAGATTCGGTCAAGATAAACCCCGGAATCAGCAGACTAAACGAGACAATGGCAAAACTGGCGGTGGCTGGCAGAACATGCCTAAAAATAATTCGAGCATCCGCCGCCCCAAGTCCCCTTGCCGCCATCACAAAGTCTTCTTCGCGTAACGAAAGCACTTGACCACGCACCGCCCGTGCCACAGGACCCCAACGAATTAAACCAAGAATCATCACCACCACAAAATAAACCACCCCAGACTTGGCATCCAAAGGAAACAATGCCCGCAGTGCCAGCAGCAAAAATAAACCGGGAATGGTTGCTAGTATCTCGACAATCCGCATAATAAAATCATCCAGCCAACCACCATAAAAACCAGAAATTGCGCCCATCACCACACCGACAATTAAAGATAATGTCGCCGCCATAATCCCGATGGTCAATGTCACCCTTGCGCCAAACAGAATCCGGCTAAAGACATCGCGTCCGAGTTTATCTGCCCCCCAAACGAATAAGGTGGCAGGTTTATCCACTCCAAAAAGCCGCAAGGAAATTTGCGGGTCAAACCCCGAAGCGTTGCGCCATGAAACTGGAATCAGGTTAATTGGAAACGGGGTATATGGCTGCCCATTGGTCAAGAGTTTAATTGGATAAGGCTGGGTGGTGTCTTCTTTGTACTCGAGTTCCAAGGTGTCCAGATTTAGGCTGCTCGAGACATTATAAACAAAGGGTAAGGTTAAGTTCTTGGTCTCGGGGTCAATCCAATGCACCTTGGTTGGCGGGGCGTAACTGCGATCAATTGCACCGCGAAAAAAAGATTCGGATTCGCCGTAAGGGGAAATAAAATCAGCCATTGCCGCCAAAGCGTAAAAAAAACCCAGCACCCATAAACTCAGCACTGCCAAACCGTGCTTGGCAAATTGAGTCCGCACCACTTGCCCTCGAGACAAGGCTTTGACGGGTGTGTTTTCGGTTAATAAGCTCATGCGTAGCGAATCCTAGGGTCAACGAGGGCGAGTAACAAATCCGAAAATAAATTGCCAATCATCAGTAAAATTGCCGATAAGACCAATAAACCCATGACCACATACAAATCTTGTTGTTGAATCGCAATCACAAAACCGGGCGTGATTCCGGGCCAACGGTAGACAAATTCGACCAAACCCGCACCTGTAACAAGCTCGGGCAGAATTGTGCCAAGCCCAGAAACCACCGGACCAATCGCATTACGCAGCACATGTTTATAGGTCACGACCCGCTCAGATAAACCCTTGGCTCTGGCAGTGCGTACAAAATCGGCTTTTAGGAACTCGAGCATCTGACTGCGAACCACCCGCACTAGACTGGATAAACCCGAGGTTGTGACCACAATGGTTGGTAAAATCAGATGCCAAGCGCGGTCAATCATCTGTTGCCACCACGGTAAATTGTCGTAAATCTCGGTGGTTCGCATTCCACCGACTGGGAAAATCAAACCGTTTTTGAGGTCATAGGTCAAAAACTCGAGAATCGGCTTGTACCACGCTTCCCCCTTTGCCACCTGACGCAAATCGGCTTGGAAGGCGAGGACACCGACAATCAAAAGCAGAATAAAAAAGAAATTTGGTAGTGCCAGACCCATGATGCTTAGAAAACTCACGACTTTATCGCCATTGCTGTACTGTTTTGCTGCCTGATAAATGCCAATCGGAATGGCTAAAACATAGGTTAGCACCAAAGAAATAACCACCAGACTGAGGCTATTCCAAATTAAAGGCACAATAATATCTGAAACTGGCGAGCGGTAAGTAAACGACTCCCCCAAATATCCAAGGGTTAAAATGCCCCAAATCCAACGAAAATACTGGACAATAATCGGTTGATCCAAGCCAAAATTCTGACGCAGCCGCTCGAGTTGCCCAGCATCGGCATTTGGGTCAAGCGCAAAGCGGTCGGTGAAATCCCCGGGGGTGAGTTGAATAATCATAAACGCCAAGAGTGTCGCCCCAATAAAGGTCGGCACAATTTGAAGTAAACG
>JANNEE010000727.1:0-3610 GCA_031388325.1 Deinococcales bacterium | reverse complement strand
TATGGGTCGTTAAAATCACGGTATTGCCTTGCTGCACATAACTTTGCAGTAAATCTTTGACTTGTCTGGCAGCGCTGGCATCTAAACCAGTCAAGGGTTCATCTAAAATCATCAGTTTTGGCTGGTGAATCAGGGCAGCCGCCAATGCCATTTTTTGTTTCATGCCCCTCGAGAACCCTTCGATTAACTCGCCGCGATTTTCCCATAAACCCAGTTTTTGCAGCCAGTCCTCAGCCCGTTGTTGCGCCTCGAGCGGTGGCACATTCCAAAGCCCAGCCACAAATTCCAGGTGTTCCATTGGTCGTAACTTGCCGTATAAAAGCGGGTCGTCAGGTAGGTACGCCAAACCAGTCTTTGCCGCTTGGGGCGCGTGGCAAATGCTATGCCCTAGCACCAGTGCGTCGCCACTGTCTGGCTCGAGTAAACCCGCTATCATTCGCAGGGTTGTGGTTTTACCCGCTCCATTTGCCCCCAGAAAAGCAAATAACTCGCCGTTTTGTACCTCGAGCGATAAGTTATTGACTGCGTTTTTATTGCCAAAGCGTTTGGTTAATCCCTGTAACTGCAAAGCCAATGTGGTCACATCTACAGCTTACGAGAGCAAGGCGCTTGAAGTTCCAGTTGAATAACATCTGTGAATCGCAAGGAATGGAAAAAGAGGAAAAGGAATTTCTACCCTCACCTCTTTTTTTTCAAATCCTTAGCTTAAAACAGCCAGTAGGGTTTTGCCGTAGCGTTCGATTTGGGCGGCATCCAAGACTCCAAACATTGCATCCACATTTTCTGGGGTCATTTTAGCTAAACGCTCGAGTTGTTCACCGCGCAGAATTTCGGGTTCTGGGAGCTTGGCTTTTGCGGCAGTTTCGGCTCGCCATTGGGTTAAGCGCTCAAACTTGCTAGGTTGTGAAACACTAGGGGCTTGTATGGTGGTATTAACAATTACATTTGGTTTCTTACCCAGTAAGTAGACCCCAATCGCAACCAACGAAAGAGCAACCAGCCAAGCATTTTCGGAAACAAAAACCATTCCAGCGATAGCGGTTAAAACCCAAGCCGGGTATTGCGCCCAAGCATGACGGTGCGGCTCGAGTAAACGCACTGCCCAAAAACCAGAAGCCAGTCCAACCAGAAAAATCCCATCAAAAGGAGTGATGCCCTCGAGCAGAATGCCAGTCGAAACGCCAGCTAGAATGCCCGCCGGTACAACCAATCCATGCTGACCCGTTTGGCGGTAAGCATAAAAGAATCCGAGGGCAACCGCACCCACCCAAAAGAATCCTTCGACTGCACCGTTGATCGTGCTGAGCAGTACCAAGCCAGCAATGCCAAGCAGTACCCATCCAAGTTGTTGATTGCGATTTTCTAAGGTTTTCATATGTCCTCCTAGTAAGACTGAACAAAGTCTAATTTGTGGCGCAAAATCTGTCATCCGTCCAAAGTCGCAGATGCTAGGAGATACGTGCTTTTGAGTTGCAAAGTTCCAAGTCTTTAATCCAACACCAAGTCCAGTAAACGCAAGCGCATAATTTTACCGATTTCCTCGAGTGCTTTTTGTATTTCTTCGGCTGATGTATGATCTAAGCGTTGGACTGCACTTGCTAAGATGCTTTCTTTGCTGTGTTCGCGGACACAAACAATATAGGGCATCGAAAACTTTTTGTGATACGCGGTGTTGACTCTGGTAAATTCGGCAAATTCTTCTGGGGTTAAGCGGTCTAGCCCAGCACTTTTTTGTTCATTTGCCGATTCTTGGGTCAGTTCTCCAGCAATTGCGGCTTTACCCGCTAGGTCTGGATGAGCGCGAATCAGTCTAAGTTGTGCATCTTGGTCATCTTGGAGCATTGAGTTTTTGAAGGCGGTGAAAAGGGCAGTAAAATCTATGAATGGGCGCTGCTGGGCAACTCGAGTCGCATAATCTGGTGAATGCTCGAGAACCCCTTGAAAATAGGTTTGGAATTGGCTTAAGGATAACTGATTGATTTCTTCTATGGTCATGGTTGATTGTACTCGGTTGTGTTCTCGAGAAAACGTTTTGGTGTCACTGACAGTTTTTGATATTCGCACGATTGATCTGAATTTTAAAATTGTTGCCTTTGCAAGTCGCAATTTGATACTTTAAGCCCAATGAATTTGTGGCTCGAGCATTTACTGGAACTTAAAAGCACCAAGACCCCCGTGGTACTGGTGACGTTGTTGTCGGTGCGTGGTCATGCGCCGCGTGAGATGGGTGCAAAGATGCTGGTGACTGCCGAAAAGACTTTTGAAACCATTGGTGGTGGGAATCTCGAGGCAGTGGCAATAGAAATGGCTCGAGGAATGCTCAAAGATAGGGCATCAGGCTTACTGCGCCAAACTCTGCGCCTGACCCATGAACAGAGTTTATTTGGGGTGCAGTGTTGTGGTGGCGAAGTCGAGTTGTTGTTTGAACCTGTGCCGATGTCTCGAGCAAGTGTGGCGATTTTTGGAGTTGGGCATGTGGGTTTTGCACTGGCAAAAGTGCTGAGTATTTTAGCAATAGATTTATGGTTGGTGGATTCTCGAGCCGAAATGCTAAGTCCGACGCGTTTATTGCCCCTCAATTCAAGCGTGGCTCGAGTGAGTGTGCATTCGATGCCAGTCTTAGATGGGGTGGTGCAGGATTTACCGACAGGTTGTCATCTGGTTATCATGACCCATGACCATGCCGAGGATTTGTATGTACTGAAAGCCGCCCTATCTCGAGCCGATTTGGGTTTTCTTGGCTTGATTGGTTCGACAACCAAATGGCAGCGTTTTAAGAAAAAATTACTCGAGGCTGGGTTTAACAATGTAGAACGGGTGACGACCCCAATTGGCTTACCGCAAATTCAAAGTAAGACCCCCGAAGCAATTGCCATTGCTGTGGCGGCGCAATTGATGACTTACCTAGAAAAGCCCAAGTCTGCCAAGGTGGTCGAGTATGTCTAGTGCGCCGTTTCTCGAGTTGCGTGACATAACCAAGCGTTTCCCCGGAGTGGTTGCCAATGACCAAGTGAGCTTAGAGGTTCATAGCGGCGAAGTTCTGGCGCTGCTGGGCGAAAATGGCGCTGGCAAAAGTACCTTAATTAGTATTTTGTACGGCTTGTACCGTCCCGACGAAGGACAGATTTTACTCGAGGGTAAACCAGTCCAGATTGCCTCGCCAAGTCACGCGCTAAAGCTGGGAATAGGACTTGTGCCGCAACATCCAGTCCTGGTCAATCGCCATTCGGTGGCAGAAAATCTGGCTTTGGGTTTGGGTGGTTTTTTTCCAGCAGGGCGCATCACACCGCGAATTAAAGAATTGGCAGTCCAGTACGGGCTAACCATTGACCCAAGTGCCAAAATTAGCCAGTTATCGCCCGGCGAAAAACAACGGGTTGAGATTCTCAGAGCGCTGCTAGGTGGCGCTCGAGTGCTGATTCTCGATGAACCGACCAGTGTTCTTACCCCTCAAGAAGCCGAAGCGCTTTTTCGGGTGATGCGCGGCTTACGTGAAGTCGGGAAATCGCTGATTTTTATTTCACATAAGCTCGAGGAAGTGCTAGCGATTACCGACAGGGTAACGGTACTGCGGCGCGGGAAGGTCGTGGGGGGCTTAAAAACAATTGAT
>JANNEE010000723.1:0-2324 GCA_031388325.1 Deinococcales bacterium | reverse complement strand
GTTGGTCACACCAGAAGTCAAAGCCGTGACGCTTGCCCATGTCATCTCGAGAATTCTCGGTATTCCCTATATCGTGGCGATCAATAAAGATGCCGAAGCGCCGATTTTTAAGGTGGCGGATTATGGAATCATTGGCGATTTACATGCGATTATGCCCGCCCTGATTGAAGCCGCTAAGAAATTACGCGACTGAAGCGTTTTTGAGCCAAACGCGGTACAATACAAAATCGTGAAAACCCATCCTGTTCAAATTGGCTCATTGCATCGTGAACTCCCAGTCATTAGCGTCGCCCCCGGCGTGTCTGTAGCATTGCTTAATTTACTTGGCGATACCGACCTGACCGAAGAAGCTGGTAAAACCCTGGCTGCGCTTCTTCCTAAGGGGATTGAAGTGTTGGTCACACCAGAAGTCAAAGCCGTGACGCTTGCCCATGTCATCTCGAG
Organism: Deinococcales bacterium; assembly: GCA_031388325.1. GTDB lineage: Bacteria > Deinococcota > Deinococci > Deinococcales > JAAFIG01 > JAAFIG01. The sequence continues at coordinate 1,880 of JANNEE010000723.1, read as the reverse complement.
AATTCTCGGTATTCCCTATATCGTGGCGCGTAAAACCCAAAAACCCTATATGCACCAACCTGTGACTCGAGAAGTGCTGAGTATCACCACAGGCAAACCACAACTTTTGGTGATAGATGGTTTTGACATTCCGAAAATAAAAAATAAGCGTGTCGCCGTCATAGATGATGTCGTCAGTACCGGCGGCACACTCCGCAGTTTAAGCGCCTTAATCACCGATATTGGCGGTTCAGTGGATGCCACTTTAGCTGTTTTTACCGAAGGCGACCCTCGAGACGACGTGATTGCCCTTGGGCATTTACCGTTGTATTTAGAGTAGGCATAGAACAGTTTTTTGCAAACTCGAGACATATATTTCAAAGCCCCATAAGGAGTCCATCATGACCGCCACACCGACCGAAACCTTCACCCTGACTATCGGAGATTTGAGTCGTGAATTGCCCTTGGTGCGTCCAACACCAACCACGCGCTTGCCTTTGGTGGAATTTCTCGGCGACACACAATTGGCTCGGGCGGCGGCGGCTGCCACAGTTGCGCTGATTCCTGAAGGCACAGAAGTGCTGTTTACTTGCGAAACCTCGAGTATTCCTTATGTGCATTCCTTAGCCGAAATGATGAACTTACCGTATGAAGTAGCCCGTAAACGCCGCCGCCCGTACATGCACGACCCGATTATTCAAGATGTCCAAAGCATGACTTTGGGGGTGGGCGAAACCCTGTGGTTGGATTTACGACACGCTGCCAATTTGCGCGGTAAAAACATCACGATTGTGCTGGATGTGGTTGCCAGTGGCGGCACAATTGCCTCGCTCGAGAAGATGATTTTACGGGCTGGTGGAAAACCACATGGGCGCGTGGCGGCTTTTAGTCATGGGCAACCCAAAATTGAAATTGCAGTCATGCAGCAATTGCCAATTCTTGACTCGAGAAGCTAAATATGTAAGGTGATACACAGGTTTGAGGAATTCTGTAAAGCTGTACAATAAGTCTATCTCGAGTATCTTGTTAAAGGAAACAAAAGGAGCTAATTATGGGCATCTCGAGACGTGAGGCATTAAAAACACTTGGCTTGGCAAGCGCAGTCGCAACCATTGGTGGGGTCAGCGTGAGCAACGCACAAAGTAACCTGGTGATTCCAAACGGTGCGGGGTTTAACCGCATTAAGGTTGGAGAATTCACAGTCGTGGTACTGTCCGACGGACAAGGTAATCCTTCGGCATTACTACCAAACTGGGGTGCAAATCCAGAATTGCAAGACGAATTCAAAGCCACCCTAAAAGCCAATTATATTGACGTAGCAGCGGTTCGCAATAATTTCCATCCTGTGCTGGTGGACACTGGCAAAAATAAAGTCCTGATTGACGCTGGCAACGGGGTTAATGCCAATGCTCCAACGGGGCGTTTACTGAACCATTTGGCATTGGCTGGTTATAAGCCCGAAGATATTGACACGGTTTACCTGACACATTTCCACGGCGACCACATCAACGGTCTGACCAATGCCCAAACCCAAGCGATTTTCCCGAAAGCCCAAATTATTGCTGGCGAAACCGAACATACCTTCTGGACCAAACCCGCTACAGGCGCAGTTGGGGCTGGAATTACTAAAAATATCGTCTCGCAAGGCGAAAAATTGAAATTAATTCGTGACGGCATGGAAATCGTTCCTGGACTAAGTACCGTTGGTTCACCCGGACACACCCTTGGGCATCAAAGTGTCTTGGTCTCGAGTGGAACAGCCCAAATGATGATTATGGGCGATGCAGCCGGACATTTCTTACTCAGCCTTAATTACCCAAGTGCTTACCTTGGATTTGACACCGATAAGCCAATGGCAGTTAAGACTCGAGCCAATTTGTTCCGTCGTGTCGCCGCCGAAC
>JANNEE010000715.1:0-2436 GCA_031388325.1 Deinococcales bacterium | reverse complement strand
CAGATACCTTGGTGATTATTTCCAGCGACGGCTTAGAAGTTGGTGAAACGCAGCTACTCGAGTCTGCTCTGCGCGAAATAAAACGCCGTTCGGCTGGGATTATTTGGCTTAACCCACTGGCAAGCCACAAAGATTTTAAGCCCCGTTCTCGAGGTATGAAAACGGCTTTGCCATTTATTGCAAAACTAAGCCATGCCCAAACGCCAAGCGAATTCTCGAGCTTGCTTGATGGTTTTTTGGCGCGTTGATTGACGGTATTTGATTTAGGTAGAATCATCTATGTCCTTTGGTTTTGTTGCTTCGTTGCGTTTACAAGAGTTATCGGATTTATTTGCAGTCAATAAACGTGATTTTGCCTTTCTTGACGAAGGTATTCAACTTGCCGAGCAGGCAGCCAATTGGCTACTGTACGCTCAGTTTTGCGAATTGTTTGTGCAACGAAGTCGGGAAAAAGGGCAGTTGGCGCAGGGTTTGGAATTGGCAGATAAGGCTTTACTTGTCTTACCAGAATTGAACTGGCTGTTGCCTCGAGCTTTAATCAGGTACGAACGCAGTCTTATTTTTATGGTGCTTGGGGATTATGAACTCACCATCAGCCAATTGATTGAATTGCATCCTATTTTTGAACAAGTTGGTTCGCCGCGTCAAAAAATTGCGATTGTGCGGAGTTTAGGTGTGGCTTTTTCCAAGAACCAGCAACCAGAACAAGGTTTGCAGTATTACCACTTGGCGGTTGAACAATGCTTGGCAATCGGTGATTTAATTGGGGCAACCTATACCAAGAACAACATTGCAATTAACCTAAAAAACTTAAATAAACCCGATCAAGCTGAACAAATTTTGCGTCAGTGCCTTGCCGATTTACCAAGTTCAGGACATGACTTTGCCTTAGCAGGGTTTAGTTCTAATTTGGCTTTGATTCTTGATAAACGCGGTTTATTTGCCGAAGCCGAGGTTCTGCACCGCCAAGCCTTAGAGATTGCCCAAAATACATCGTCGCTCGAAGGTGAAGTAGAATTTTGTTTGTGTTTTGGACGGCATTGGCTTTTGCGGCAACAACCCTCAGAGGGTTTAATTTTGTTGCAAAAAAGTTTGAAATTGGTAGAACAAGCCCACATGAAAGCCAAAATTTCCGAGACTCATTTTGAATTGGCGGTTGCCCATAAAGCATTGCAACAATTAGATTTGGCATATGCACATTTAGAACAAGGTTGGATTCTCGAGAAACAAGTTTTTAATGACACCAACGCCCAACGAATTCAGCATTTACAAATTCGTTTTGAAGTCGGTCAGCGTCAACATGAAGCTGATTTGGAGCGCGGCAAACGTCAAGAACTCGAGGTGGTTAATGCCCAACTGAGCAAAGTGAATCAAGAGAATTTAGATTTACTCGAACAACTCAGTCAACAAGCCCGTGAAGATGGTTTAACTGGTTTGCTTAACCGCCGTGCTTTGGATGCTGCCCTAAACGCAGCCTTTTCGGGGGCTGTGCGACATCAACTTGATTTATGTTTTATTCTTTTTGACTTGGATCACTTTAAGAATGTCAATGATCGTTTTGGACATCAAATTGGTGATGCTTGTCTGCGTGAAATTGCCGATTTACTGCGTAGCTCGGCTCGAGATTCGGATATTCTAGGGCGTTATGGTGGTGAAGAATTTGTAATTGCCTTTTCACACAGTTCACTTGAACAATGTTTGGTTTTTGCCAATCGCTGGCGTGAATTGGTCGAGCAGTATGCTTGGCATCATATCCACCCCGAGTTGCATTTGACCATCAGTTTGGGATTAGCCATGTACACCAACCATAAAAATTATGAACGTTTGCTTGCCAGTGCAGATATGGCACTCTACCAAGCAAAAAATCAAGGTCGTAACAAAGTTGTGGTGATTGAATCTTAAGCCAAAGCAATCTGGACTCGAGTTCCATTCAGGGCTGCATTTCCAGAGACATCTAACTCGAGATGGTCGGTTAAATCATTGATACTCACACCTTTGGCGTGTGTCATCACATCATTTCTTGTCGCATGTCCATACCCGTGCGGGATGCTGACCACACCACGGGCAATATCGGCGCTTATCTCGAGCGGAATTTTTACACTACCGACCCTCGAGGTAATGCGTAGGCTTGCGCCGTTGCTTGCCCCAATTCTTTGTGCGTCTTCTGGGTGGAGGAGCGCCGTGCAGCGTGGTTGGTCGCGGTTGAGTCGTGCAACGTGGTGCATCCAAGAGTTGTTGCTGCGGAGTTCGCGCCGTCCAATCAGCACAAAGCCTTCGGGTGCGGTCTCGAGGTCATTCTCGAGCCGTTCAAGGTCGGTCAAAACCAAATCTGGGGACAGGCGAATGCGTTTTTCTGGGTTTTGTAGCCGCTCAGGGCATTGTTCGGTCAGTGCGCCAAGGTCAATGCCGTGTGGATTATTTTTAAGTTGCTCGAGA
>JANNEE010000682.1:0-1798 GCA_031388325.1 Deinococcales bacterium | reverse complement strand
TGCTGCGCGATTTTTTAGAAGCCAATTTTGAATTGCCAGTTATCGGTAACGCCAGTATCCGCGCAGACCGTGACTTGCTTGAACTCGCAATCGAGAACCTCGTTAAAAATGCCGATGACCACGGCGGCGGCGCAGTGCGCTTTATTGTAGAAAGCAATCGCCAAGAAACTTGGATTTGGCTCGAAGATAACGGCATTGGTTTTGCACCAGACCTTTTACCAACGGTTTTTGAACCCTTTGTTAAACGCGGCACAGGCACTGGCTTAGGCTTAGCCATCGTTGCCGCGATTGCCGAGGTTCACGGCGGGCAGGCTCGAGCCGAGAATATAAAACACGGCGCTCGAGTGGGTATTGGCTTCCCCAATGCTTGAATCTCGAGACACCAGCAAACCACCAGAAGTGTTTACGGTTTGTTTACGCCCCATGCGCTAAGCTACTGGCACACTGCTCGAGAGTAGTGACAAGGAGGGGTTTATGGCATCGAAAGAACAGGAAGCGGCAGATTCGACGGCATCAAGCGTGACGGAGCAAACGGAATCAACAGAATCGAAAACGGTGGAGAATGCAGAATTGATAAAATTTAGCATTGGCGTTTTAGGTGAGCATTTAGTAGCCCAATTCCCGCAAGGTTATGTTTTTCATGATGGTACAAAAGCCGAAAAAGCCGTGGAGTTTTACGCCTATCGGTGTATGTTTCACACGAAGGAAGAGAGAAAGAAGGACAAACTGGGGATTACGCCAAGTCGGTCAAGTATTGATAACAATGAGACAATAGTTGACTTAATCACCCCTTGGATACCTGTGCTTGAAGAAAATTGGAATGGTGCAGATAAAGCGCTAGGTCATTTTGACGAAGAACCCAGAAGCCAAATCCGTGGTTCTGTTGCTAAAGATAATAAAAAACATTTGCGCTTTAAGTTTTGGCAACTTTATATTTATTTAGGTGACATCCGAGACCCAGATAGGTCAAACAATGACCATACCATCCTTGGTGTTTGGGAAAAAATTGTTGTGGATGTTCCCCCAGCTTACCCTCTGACCGAAGATAAACTGACAAGTCCACCTGTTGTTGTTGGACCTTAGATAAGCCAACTGAGTTGTGATGGTTCTTGGCTATGAGATTCAAAGTCAATAGAACCATCAAAATAACTTAAAACCAAGTTCAATTCTTTTTGCAGCCAATGCCTTAATTTGGGTTGTTTTTTTAAGTAGCTTAAAATTTTGGTTGCATTGTGTTGGTCATTTTTGGTCAAAAAAATTTCGGCTAAATATAATAAGGCTTGATAAATTGTGTCGTTGTTTTGAACATCTTTTGTGAGTTTAATAGCTTGAAGTAAGTTTTCTTCAGCTTTCTCGAGTTGATTGCACTTTATCTCTAATTTTGCTGACCCAACCCTAAAAAAAGCATCTTTAACATTCTCAACTTCAGGATAAGTTTGTTGATAAAAGTCTTTGATTTCTTGAGCCTTCTCAAGCTGGTCATCTTTAACATATTCAAAAATCGCATACAGATAAAGCCACTGTGCAACATTGATTTCATTCAAGGATAAAGCCTTTTCAAGACTTTCACTCAGTAATTGCTGAGTTTCGTTGGAGGGAGAAGGGGTACAAAAAATCATCAAATGGATAATACTCATGTTTAAGTAAAGCAAATTCTGCTGTTGATTCAAAGTAATATATATTTTACGTGCTTTTGAGAATTCTTTAACTGCATTTTCGTACTGTCCCAATGACGAATAAGCATGACCTGTGTTTTGTCGAGCCATTGCTTCCCGAATTTGCAAATTGAGTTTTTTGG
>JANNEE010000670.1:0-2940 GCA_031388325.1 Deinococcales bacterium | reverse complement strand
TCAAAAAAGACTCTAAACTCTGGACTCGCCGTAATGATTCCAGCCACGCTTGGTAACTCGAGACGGTAGCCAAATTCCAAGTTGCTAACAATGGCTTGGCGTGAGACCACAAAATTAGCTGGATACGCCCGCAACAAACTGTGATACCCAAGACTAAAACCCTCTGCCCCGCCTGTGGTCAAACCTAAAAATGCCCTCGCCCGAATGAAAAAGGGCTTGAAGCTGGTTTCTAAACCCAAACTGGTTTGTAAGCGCAGGCTCGGTGCATAGCCAAAACGCAACTCGAGATTGGCTTTGATGATGGTTGTTCCAGTCTCGAGTTTAGCAGTTGTGGACAATCCCAAAGCCAAACTGTCCAAACTGGCTTTAAGGGTAAAAGGTGAATTATGAATGTTTTCGGCGCGGTACTCGAGACCAAGTTCCCAAGGTGTGCTTTCGGGTCGCCTTGCGGGGTCAAACAAGCCATAAAGCCGTAAATTAAAAAAATCATAACTGGCTCGAGCAAAAATACTGTCGTTTGGGTCGTTTAGGCGCTCGACATAACCAGCCCCAAGGCTAAAATTACCCAATACACCGCCCGTAAAATCCAAGCCCAACCCCAGACTCGAGTAACTGCTTGGCTGGGCTGGGCGGGTGTTCCAGTCAAAAGCACTCGGCGCGAGTTCGATGGCTGGCGCAACGGTAAACGGACGCGGCAAGTTACGCGCCAGTTGCACCCCTCTGGCGAGTCGTTCACGCCAGCCCAGATTGATTGGATTTTTTTCGTGTGGGTCGCCTTTGGGGTTCAATGGTACGCCTTTTTTAAGCAATACCTCGAGAATTTTAGGCAGTTCTGCCCGTGCGGTTTCGCGTCCTCGCTGCATTAACTCCGAAACCTTCGAGAAATCAAAATACAGTGTGTCAAAGGTTTTCACCCGAATCCAAGCCTCGGGTTGGCTCTGCTCGATTGGCACGGTCAGCGCACCGACCACAAAAGACAAGGCATTGAGTAAATTATCAGGTTGCACCCCAGCTTCTGGCAATGCCCGAATCCCAAAGACGACATCACTGCCTAAAGCCCTTGCCACACCGACAGGAAACGGGTCGCGTAAGCCCCCATCGGCGTAGTAGACCCCATCAATACTAGGAACTGGAAAAACTATTGGTAAACTGATGCTGGCGCGAATTGCCTTGGCTAAATCGCCCTCGAGTAAGGCTTTTGGTGGGGCTGGACGCAACTCTGTGACCATCACAGCGAGGCGTGGCGAGGTCTGCTCGAGTTTTTTGTTGTCCACAAGAGCGCGGTAGACGGTTTCAAAACCTGTCGGGTCAAGTAAACCTTGGGTTGGTGGGAACAAAATCTTGATTAAATCACCTTGCACAAAACGCAATTCGTTGAGCATGGCTTCTATCGTCTTAAAACTGTAACCACAGGCGTACAAACCACCGACCAATGCTCCAGCCGATGTCCCGACTATTCGGTCTACTGGCACACCTTCTGTAACCAGCACCTCGAGCGCCCCGAGGAACGCAAAGCCCCGTGCTACGCCACCTGCAAGCGTTACTGCCACTTGGGGACGCGGCTTGCTTTGGGCTTGGGCAATAGGTGCAAACAATAACAGCAGTACAACACAAATTCTCGAGAAGTTCACAGAGGTATTTTAGGCAATCTATCGGGCGGACTGTCCCAAAGGTCTAAAAACTAAAATACGTTTTTTCATGGACAAATCCTAAGTACACGTCAAAACTTTTAACCCGCGCTTAAAAGCGTGAATTCCGATACGGTAATTGCGTCAAAACAAACCGAAAGGAATTCACTTATGAAGCATACTGCAAATAAATTACTCGAGCTAACCCAAGCCAATCTCAACTGGGACATCCGCAGACAGCGTTTTATCATTAATTTTGTCCTCGCTTTAATCGCAGTCCGAACCGTTAATCTCACACAAATAGCCCTTCATATGGGCGGCAGTAAAAAAGGTTTAATGTACCGAAATCTTCAGCGTTTCTTTAAGACTTTTCGTCCAGACAGTCATGCTTTCCTAAAATTCCTCCTCGCCTTACTCCCTGATGAACCATTAACCTTGGTGATGGATCGAACCAACTGGGATTACGGAAAGATTCACATTAACTACCTTGTCATCGGTGTTCTCTATCAAAGTACAGTTATTCCCTTATGTTGGCTGGTACTCCCTAAGAAAGGGAATTCAAATCAAACTGAGCGAATCGCTTTACTTCGTTTACTGCTGAGTGTCCTGCCTGTCTCGAGAATCAAGGTTTTCATTGCTGACCGAGAATTTATTGGTCGTGATTGGCTGAAATACTTGAAAACTCGAGGCATCAAATGCTGCATTCGTTTGAAAAAGAACAGCCTTATCTTCCCGAACACCAAAGCGCGTAATTTATGGCAATTATTTGAGCAGCTTAAAGTTGGTGAATCGCGTTTTATGGGTCGTCGTTACCGAATTGGTGGGGAGTGGCTGTACTTGGCAGCAGTGATGCTTGAAGGTGATTTACTGGTTGTGGCTTGTGATGATAAACCACGTTCTGGACTTAAGTATTATGGGCTGAGGTGGGGTGTAGAAACATTTTTTGGTAATGTCAAAAGCCGTGGTTTTAACTTAGAAGACACCCACATGACGGATGCTCCTAAATTATCTTTGTTACTGGGTTTGGTGGCTTTAGCTACTTTATGGTCTTTACGGGTTGGTGAAGCGATAGAGCAAGCTAAGGGTGTGATGAAGAAAAAGTCGCATGGTCGATTTGAACAGAGTTTATTTCGTGTTGGATTAGATTTTCTTCGTGGACTTATTTTTGATCGATTACTCGAGAAACACGAAAATCGATTTGTCTTTAGGGTTTTGACGTGTACTTAGGGTACACGTACAAGGTTCTCCTTTCCTGTACTCGGGCAAGTCATGCTCAGGAATCGGATCGGCAGTTCATGATTCTCAAGCGTCA
>JANNEE010000663.1:0-3883 GCA_031388325.1 Deinococcales bacterium | reverse complement strand
TCTCGAGCATTCTTTAATGAGGCTGTTAATTCGTTGCCAAACCACAATATCTTGACCATGCCACCACAAATAATCTTGCCAAGCATCATCGGTAAAAACAAAGTTCATAAGTCAAGTTCGGCTAGGGTTTTACTCACCACTTGATTATTTTGCACTTGCTCGAGCGCTTGGCGGAGCTTATGGGCTGTTTTAGGATTGGAAAGCAAATAATCTGTTTCGCTCAGCGAATTGTATTCTTCTATCGGCATCAAAACCACTTTAGAACCATCTTTAGCAATCATGATTGTTGGTTCAATACCTAGAATCACAGAATGCACCAAGGCTTCAAGGTCTTTGCCAGCTTCTTGGGTGGTAATAGCGTTCATATTATTAGTGTACACGATTCTCGAGTTTAGGTAAGCCAATCAGCAGCTACTTTCTCCGATTCTTCGCGTGTGGTCGGCATGTCTTTAACCTCATCACGGCGGGTTGCCCATGCTGGAAACGGAAAAGTAATCATCACGGGGCTTGGCACTTCGGGCTGGCTCACAATCATTGTACCAGGCTGCAAAATCCCAGAGCGCATTCTAAAGGCGGCTGGTAAAAACCTATACTCTGGGCGTTCGGCTTCGGCAGGGTCTAAGCGCCCGACCACGCGAATACTGGCGTTGCTTACAATCCGCCGTTCGACTTCCGAAGCCGTTTGCTGAGCGCCAATCAGAATAATCCCCAAACTGCGTCCACGTTCGGCAATATCAAGCAGCACATCTTTAATCGGGCTTTCGCCGTCTCGAGGGGCGTATTTATTCAACTCATCCAGTACCACAAAAACGTAAGGCGTGCGCCCTTTGCGTTCTTTGTCTTCAAACAGTTGCTTCAAAATCACCCCAACCACAAACATTTGGGCATGGCTGTGCAGCCCGTGAATATCCACTACACTAAGCTGATTCCGCATTGGGTCGGGGCGGTAGGCGGCGGCTCGAGCCGAGTCTAAATCGCCGCGAATCAGTGGGTTTAAGTGCTTGACCACCCCACGTAAGCGCCGCACAAAAGCCTGACGTGTGCCAGATGGTTGTTTGCCCGCCCAGCGCGGGTCGCCTTCGCCGTCGTTTTGGTCTATCAGCTTGTACTCGAGGTAGGCGATTAACTGCGTAAAGCTGGTCAGTTTGGCTTTGCCAATCTGGTTAAATTCGATACTGTCGTCAATTTCGGCAATGTCTTCCCTTGACCAATCATCCACTAAAATATGCGGAGCGCTGGCATCTTGGCTCGAGCCGAGCTTAAACAAGCGTTCTTCGATTTGTCCAATTAAAAAACCAAGGTTTAGGCTTGCGTCACGGTCAGCAAAGCAGTACGGCAGTAATCGCTCGAGGGCAAATTGTTTAATTGTCCAAAGGTACGGCGTGATGCCTTGCCCACGTTGTGATGCGCCGTGCGTAATCACCCCTTCCGTGCCAATGTTTGGGGCTAGAAACTGTACATCCTGAAAAGGCGTGGCGGGTAAACCACAAACCGTGTAGCGGTCGGTTTCTAAGCCTCGAGCCGCACTTTGTTTGGCTTCTCGGTCTCTGAATTTATTGTTTTCTTGGTCTAAGAAAAGTAAATCTTCGCCTTTAACATTAAAAATCACGGCTCGAGAATTGCTTTTTTCCAGTCCGAGGGCATTGGAATTAAAGATGCTATAGAGCAAAAAAAGCGCGTAACTGGTTTTGGTGGCAACTCCGGACACGCCACTAATGTTTACATGTGCGCCATTCTCGCCGTTCAGAAAAGCAAAATTGAGGTACGTGGGCTGACCATTTCTTAAGACCCCAGCCGGTGTGACCGATTCCATACGGTCTTGATAGAGCGCCATCTCGAGTTCTTTGCCAATCGCGTGCCAAACCTCGTCGCCGGGGTGTGGTGGCACAAACTCTTCAGGGTCTACTCGAGTCACAATCACATGGGCGGCGTAAGACACATTGACTGGAATTGTTCCCTCGAGCGCAAGGCGCGTATCCGAATCAAACTGCACGCCTTCGTGCAGTTTTCGTACACTGTCCACCACGCCATAAAAAGAAATAAAGTCGTTTGTTCCCTCGAGCGGTTTCTTGGTTTTGACCACCACAAGGTCATCGAGTTGTAGCATTTGTCCTTCGTTGACACCGACCCAAAACTCGAGGGGAGCGCTATCTTTTGTGCCTAAAATCATTCCGACTGGTTGCAAAGGTGAGTTCATTGTGAATCTCCATTTTGTATTGGTTTTTGGCTCTTAAACCCCCTCTTTTCGAGGGGGTCGCCGAGCGACCATGCCCGTTAGGTGCGCGTTTATGGTCAAGAGAAGGCGGGGGGAGTGCGTGGGAGGTTATTTTAATGACGGGAATCGTAGGGGCGAGGCATGCCTCGCCCCTACGGGTTAATTCGTGTTCTTTGCTGGCTCGAGAATGGGTTCTTCTCGAGTATTCTGACTTCTTAAATGGGCTTGGATTCTGCGCCGAATAATACTCATATCGCCCATTCGCCTTCCCAAATCAGATTCCAGAAAAGCAATCGGCATCAGTTGTTGTGGCGCTCGAGGGTCTCTAAAGGCTTTGGCGCTGTAACGCGGTAGAACACGACAACTCCAATCGGCAATACTTTTTGCCCACTCGAGACCCATGACATCGCGCACTTCAAGGCGAACCAAACCCGCAAAAGGTTGGATGTATTCGGGGGTGTTCTCGAGACGGATATACCAAGAGTAACGTGGCAAAATTCGGCTGCCAATGCGGAATACTGGGGTGCGTTCGCCTTTTTCGAGTTGGCGCAGAACCTCAAGTTCTTGTCCAGAGACATACAAGGTGTGCAGGGTCTTAACATAGCCCATGCTGCGGTCTGGGGCGCGGCGCTGTAGCGGACCATCCAAAATCAGCAAAGCATCCTCGAGCGCTAAGCCACCCGCCAGTTTATCTTCGGCATCGCGCATTAAAAATTGCAAGCGTTGCATCAGCGCATTTTCTAAGTTCTGGGTTTCGTTTAAGGCTTCGTAGCGGTACTCGAGCCGCCCGTATTCATGCCCTCTATTTTCGATGATTAAGTCTTGTCCAGTGCCGCCCGACAAAATTAGGATTCGCTCGAGTACCCTGTCTACGACCCGTGCTGGGGTGAGGGTGTCGTGTTTGGTGGTAACTGCCCCAACTGCCAGTGTGCCGAGCAGCCCGGGGGCAATAATTCCACCATCGAGGGTGTTCCAAACCCTGCCCTCGAGTCTGCGCCGTCCATCTATAAAGTACAACTGACTAAAATCCACACGGTAATCGGCGGGGCGTACCTTACCCCAAACACTAAATTCAACCTCGAGTTCGACATCTTCAATGGCTTTTGCCTGATTGGGGTCGGCATGAAGACTGGTGTCGTATTCTGGACTCCAAGGCTCTAAGGTGAGGCGTAAATTACGTTGCATCCGTAACGAGTTTAACATCAAATGACACGGGCTTGACGATAATCAAGTCAGTATCGCTTGGATTTGCTGCTTAACCACTTGGGTTTGACTTGGCTCGAGAACACAAAACTGGTATTCGCATCGCCAACTGGCTCGAGGTGCAAGACTAACCACCCGTCCAGCCGCTTTCTCAAGGCTGTATCCAGTCGGTTCAGAGGTGGCGGGTAAGACCAAACCCAAGCCGTCTTGGTCTGGCGTGCGGGTTATCCAGCGCACCCCCACAGGTAGCTGGCTGGGGCGGTGGCTCACATAGTCGGCACTGCCATCTGGATGAATTTGTAAACTGTGCGCCCAACCGGTTTGGTCTGCCAAGTAGTCAATAAAAAAGACCACTTCGGGGTCGTAACTGATTCCAGTTGTCAGGGTGTGGTGCAATTCTGGGTGTTGTTTTAGTTGCTCGATTTGCGCCAGCGCTTGGTCGGAAATCTGGGCATGGGCGGGGAT
>JANNEE010000662.1:0-1650 GCA_031388325.1 Deinococcales bacterium | reverse complement strand
GCAGAGCGACAAAGAATGTATCATCCATTTGGAGTCCTGTCAAGCGATAGCTGATATACTTGGGAAAATAGAGTGGATGTCGTCAGAGACAAGAATGTTTGACCTTTGAGGCTCGAGTATCGAGCGTGTGTGAACTCGAGTCTAGGAATTTGGGCAACTCATTTGTTTTGGTTACAATATGTTGGGTGCTAATGGTTCAAAAGATGAATAAATCATTTTTGTCACTCAAGGGCATTCAAACCCGTTAAATCCCGCCCAACAATCAGGGTGTGAATGTCATGTGTTCCTTCGTAAGTGTCTACCGTCTCGAGGTTGAGCATATGGCGAATAATTGGGTATTCAGTGGTTATCCCATTCCCACCATGTAATTCCCTTGCCAGCCGCGCTCCTTGTAATGCCACACGCACATTGTTGCGTTTTGCCATAGAAACTTGAGAATAGTTCATTGTGCCGCCATCTTTGTGTTCGCCTAGGCGCTTTGCCAGCAGCAGCCCAAGCGTGTGCTGGGTTGCCATCCAAGTCAGTTTGTCTTGCACAAGTTGCCGTGCGGCAATCGGCTTACCAAAAGTCGTGCGGGTTTTGGTGTACTCGAGGGTTTCGGTATAAACAGCTTCTAGTGCGCCCAACGCGCCCCATGCAATACCGTACCGCGCTTGGGTCAGGCAGCCAAGTGGAGATTTTAGTCCACCAGATTTTGGAAGTAGATTTTCTAAAGGAATGCGGCAGTCCTCGAGAACAATTTCACCGGTAATACTGGCACGTAGACTTTGTTTGTGCAGTATTTTTGGGGTGCTGAACCCCTTGGCTTCCCGAGGCACAATAAAACCACGGATAACATCTACCCCGTTTTCCTCGAGTTTTGCCCAGACCACAGCTATATCAGCGATTGGGCTGTTGGTAATCCACATTTTAGAACCATTCAGAACATAGGAATCCCCATCTTTGACTGCCCTTGTTCGCATTGCACCGGGGTCAGAACCGCCGTCCGATTCGGTCAAGCCAAAGCAACCAATCATTTTGCCACTGGCAAGCTCTGGCAGGTATTTTAAGCGTTGTTCTTCCGAGCCATACGCATAAATTGGGTACATCACCAGACTGCCTTGGACACTGGCACTGGAACGCACCCCAGAATCGCCGCGCTCGAGTTCATAACAAATTAAGCCGTAAGCGGTACTCGAGATGCCAGCCCCGCCGTACTGTTCGGGGGTTGTGGGTCCTAGCAGTCCGAGTTCGCCCATGCGGGTGATCAGTTCTCGAGGCAGTGTGCCTTCGTCCCACCATGCGCCAACGTGCGGAATGATTTCCTTATCCACGAATTCGCGTACCAGTGCATGAATGTCTTTTTCTTCGGGAGACAGGCTTTCGAGTGCCTTAAAATAATCGAACATACGGTATTTTGACATACTGTCTCGAGCCAAATGTTGTTTTAAGTGGTTAATTCTGGTGTACTCGAGTTTTGTAAGTGTTGCTTCATCAGTTGCGCTGCTTTTTCTGGCTCGTGAGCGCGAATGGCATCTAAAATCTTTTGATGCTCGAGTGTGCTTGGTGTGCCGCGTAGCACAATTTGTTTTGCCAGTAAGCCGATTAAATCCGAAATCAACTGCTCGAGAATCGGGTTGCCACTGGCTCTTGCCACAAGTCGGTGAAAGC
>JANNEE010000646.1:0-8530 GCA_031388325.1 Deinococcales bacterium | reverse complement strand
CCTCGAGCCGAAGCCGCTAGTAAAGAAAATGTGTCTAAAAAAGAGGTTTTTCCAGAACCATTTGCACCAATCAGCACCATCAAAGGACGCATCTCGAGGTCAATGTCCTCGAGACGACGATACCCCTGAATTTTTATTCGTTTGAACTTATCCATAACCTATTTGTAGCGTACCATAGGCGGCTGTTATTCAAGGTGCGTTAAGAATTTCTATGGCTTCCTCGAGTTCGCAAGGGCTTAAGGAGAAATGAAAACAAAATTTTGGTTTGCTTAGCCGCTTACTGGTAATCAAAATTATTGAAAACGGATGCTTCCTTGATTGGCACATTTTGAATCCAAAGGGGCTTCTGGGTTGGCAAAGAATGCCAACATAATGCTTAGACCGCACTGACTACTGAGTGAAACGGCGTGTGCGCCGCCTTTCATGGTTACACTGACACTATTGTTTAATCCAGCACTGGCGATAGCAAGGTAACGAGCGGGTGTTACTGGGTCAAATTCGCCAGCCATCAGCAAGGTACGAACAGGGCTTGTCACCGCCGTATTCTCGAGTCCGCTGGGTGTGGTTAAACCAAGGTTTTGACACAAGGTAAAACCACGTTCGCCAGCAATACCCACACTACTGCTAAATGAATTTGCCCATTGCGGTAAGGCTACATAAGTCCGGCGCAGTTGTGCCAGACTCGAGAATGCAAATTCGCCACGGCATTCATGCGTAAAAAATGCTCCAGAAGAAATTCCTGTGCTGACTGCATTAAGAAAATTCTCGACAAATTTACCTTGTAGCACGTTAGCCCGACCAGCTTTTAAGCCAAACAGAAGCTGAGGTAATTCGGCAATACCAAAAGCGCTGTACATTGAAATAAAAACAATGCCCTGCATGGTGTTACCGCTCATTAGGAGTTTTTCTTTACCCAAGGTCACTTCCAAAGGTTTGGTATTCAAGGCTTGGTATAGATTTTGGTATTCTGCCTCGAGATTCGGGTATCTGTTGTTGCAATCAGCCTCGGCTTTACAAGTTGCAAAAACTTTTTTGAGTGCTTCATCAATGCTGTAAAGCGTATCGGCAACACGATCAATTTGTAACGGAATAACACTGTCTATCAAAACGCTTTTTAGGCTTGGACTAAAAGTTCGCATCACTTCTTGGGCTAAACGTGTCCCATAAGAAACACCATATAAACTGATTTTTTCGTATCCCAAAGCAAGGCGAATATCGTTGACATCGACGGCGCTTTCGGTGGCATTATAAGCGCTTAGGTCAATTCCTTGGGTTTTCCAGTTTTCACCACAAGTTGTTAAGGTTTTCAGCAGTGCATCACCTGCTGCAATTGAACTTTCTGAGCCAGCCGCAGTAGTATCGCAATCCAGAGCGGGTTGAGACCTTCCAACACCACGTTGGTCAAAAGCAATAAAGTCGCGAGTCGGAAACGCTGTTGCAAGTACAGCGTACTGAGAGCCATGTTCACCGGGTCCACCAGCCAGAAAAAACAAAGGTTCTTGCTTTTGGGTTTTTGCTTTTGTAATCGTCACAAAGAGTTTAATTTTCTTTTCGGGTTTCCCCCGATTTTCTGGCACACTGACAAAACCACAACTTGTGGCTGTAATACCCGTTGGACAAACCACTTTTTCAAAAGCTGAGCTAGTTTGCCCTGAAACATTTGAAGCACTTATGACCAAAGCAATTCCAAAGAAAATAATGCTAAACAATTTTTTCATACCACTCCTTAAAAATTCCTGTGCGTAGAATCGGTTATTCCTCGAGTGAACTGAGTTTTTTTCAGCCTCGAGTGAACTGAGTTTCTTCATCCTCGAGTGGGTCTGGCTCGAGCCACGCAATAATAGCGGTTGGTAAACCCAAGAAAACAGCCGTAAATGAAAGTAATAAAACTTGTATTTCTAAACGGTGCAAATCTTTGACCAATACCAGCACTTTTTCGGCTTCTCGAGTCGAAATAAACCCTGCAACCAGTCCAAAAATTCCGCCTAGAATCCCAGAAAGTACCCAGTATGCAATTCGGTGGGCGTGGTCGCGTAAACTGCGTTCGCGTTCATCGGTGATGATGTTCATGGCATTGGCAATGTTACGGGTGGCAAAATGCAGTACGATTCCAAGCACCATACTGATAATCACCGCCGCTAATGCCCAAGTGCCTTGGCTCGAGCCTGCTAAAACAATTGCTATGAGCAAAAACACCATACTCAGCACTGTTATAGCTCGGCGATTTTTTTGAATTCCCAACAGACGAATTGGCGCTGGAAACGGATTTTTGATGGGTTGGGTCATGGGTTATGCCTCCTCGAGAGGGTCTGGTTGTGTCCAAGCTAAAGTAAAAGTGGGCAGGAGTATAGCCAGTGGGAACAGCGTTGCAAAAACATTATTTGCACCAACGGGTAAGTCTGGAAAAAATGTAAAGACCGCAAAACCAAAGGCAATCACTGCGCCAAGAATCCGAAAGGCATTTAAGTAGACTTCGTTACGCACTGCAATTTCGCGTTCGTCAAGGTATTCGTCTGGGCTATCGGCTCCAGCGCCAGTTGCTCCAACCAGCCAAAGAAAACAGACAATCGGCACAATCGCAAATGGAGCGAATAACAAGCTCCAGAGCGAATTGATGTACCCTGCGGCAGTGCCAGCCACAAATGGCACAAGAAAAAATGCTATCACTAAAAAGCGCCGTGCTGATTGCTTAAAAGCCCATTTTGGGGTGACTCGAGACAACTTAAAATTGAGGGGTTCTTGTGGCATGGTCATACGACTCCTTTGTTGTACAGGCTTTCAGAAAGTGGCTTAAATGGTGTCTTTGAAAAAATTGCTTCAATGGGTAAGCCAAAAAATTCAGAGAGCTTAAATGCCAGTTCTAAACTTGGGTTGTAATCGCCGCGCTCGAGATAGCCAATGGTTTGAAAATTTATGCCAACCGCATCGGCAAGGTCTTGGCGGCTCAGGTTGCGTTCGGCACGAAGCACTGGCAAGCGGTTATGAATGGCTAGTGCAGGAGTTTTATCTTTTGTCGCCTTCATAAAATATATTGTTGCACATATACAACAATTTGTCAAAAACAAAGACAGTCTATAAACCGTAAACGCAATCGGTAATCATTTCTTATCCATCGGCACTCTAAAAAAATGATTGAGATAAATCGTTTAGAATTTAACCATGAAACCCAAGCCAGCAGCCCCCGAAACCATCAGTGCTTATATCGCCACTTTCCCCGAAGATGTACAAATCATTCTCGAGAAAATCAGAAGCCTGATTCAAGAAATTGCCCCTGAAGCTATGGAAAGCATCAGTTATCAAATGCCAACGTTTAAGCTGCATGGGCATTACTTGGTCTATTTTGCGGCGTTCAAAAAACACATTGGTTTGTATCCAACACCTGATGGCATTAGCGAATTCAAAGCCGAGTTAAGTCAGTACCAATCGGGCAAAGGCTCAGTAAAATTTCCACTCGAGCAACCAATTCCATATGATTTAATTCGTAAAATTGTGATTTTCAGAAAGCAGGAAAACATTCAAAAAGCCACTGCAAAAAAGAAATAAACTTCGAGTACGAATATAACTCGGGGTTCAAGTCAATCCTTTAACTAAAGTAGACTTAGCCGTCAACATAAGCCAAAAAGCGAATTGTTGCCACTGCCTTGTAGGCTTAAACTCAGCTGACAGCTTGTGACCGTTTCACAAGCTGAACAGGAGTTTTTATGAATCAAGTTGAATTTGCACAAACTTTGGACAGTGCAATTGCCGCCAAGTCCTTTTCTGGGGTTGTTTCTGTTACTTTTCAGGACGCAATATGTTACCAAAAAGCCTTTGGCTACGCTGAACGCAGCAATAAACTCGAGAATCAGGTTGGCACTCGTTTTGGTATTGCTTCTGGAACAAAATTTCTGACTGCCCTTGCTATTGGTAAATTGATTGATGGCAAAAAACTGTCGTTTGAAACAAAATTAAAAGACTGTCTTGCTTACCCGTTTCCAAACTATTCGGCAGAAGTTACCATTGGACAACTGCTTAATCACACCTCGGGGATTCCAGATTATTACGATGAAGAAAAAATCACCGACTTTGAAAATTTTGCGCTGGACATCCCAATGTATGCCTTAAAAGCCCTTGCCGACTATTTGCCAGCCTTTCCTGATGAACCGATGAAATTTATACCCGGGACGCAGTTTTCTTATTGTAATGGTGGATATATTGTTTTGGGTCTGGTGATCGAAGAAATTACGGGCATGAATTACCAAAATTATGTAACCCAAGAAATTTTGCAGCCAATTGGTATGGTGCAGTCTGGGTTTTTTTGGTTAAACCAACTGCCCGAAAAAACAGCTGTGGGGTATTTAGAAGATGCCACAGGTTGGCGCAGTAACATCTATAATCTGCCAATTGTTGGTGGTTCAGACGGTGGTCTATTTACCACGGTTCAAGATATATCGGTGCTATGGAACGCATTTTTTGAATTTCGGATTTTATCAAAAGAACTGGTTGAGATTTTCTCGCAACCATCGGTCAAAGTCGAATCGGAAGGCGAAGATATTTATTACGGCTATGGACTCTGGATTAACCAAGACGAACATAAAAACCAAGAAGTCTATATTTTAGGCGGTGATGCTGGGGTTTCTTTTAAGTCTGGAATCAACCGAGCCAAAAACTTGCAAACCACAATCATCTCAAACACAACCAGTGGGGTTTGGGGAATACTTAAAGACCTTGATACGGCACTGGGTACTTTGGATAAGTAAGCCGCGACTACTCGAGACCTTCCTCAAACCACAATTAAGCCAATACTGACCAAGCATAACCCCGCCCCAAGTACCTGCCACGGCTGCAAGCGCTCACGCAGCACCAAGACTGCCATAAACAGCGTAAAGGCTGGATACAACGAACTCGAGACAGCACTGACATCAAGCCGTCCAGCTTGCCCAGCAAGTGCAAAAAAAACATTACCAAGGCTGTCACAAATACCAGCCACCAAGACCAAAGGCAGCAAGGCTCGAGGTAAGGACGGCACACCTTTTTGAAATGCAATGATTATAAAAATAGAAACAACCGTAGTCAGACGCAAACACACCACTGTCCAACCCACATCTGCCCCTGAATACTGAGCGGCAATCGCAAATGTTCCACCGAAACAAACTCCTGCCAAGACCGATAAACCCAGCACAGCCTTTGAGAGTTGCACCGCACCACTTGGACGACTCAGTAACCAAACACCAAAGGCTGCCAGACCAAAACCCAACCATTTCAGAATTCCAGGTACACCCTCGGTGGCGGCGCTAATGGCAACCGCGACCAAATTTGCCATAACAGCGGTGATTGGAGCAACCAGACTCATTTGCCCTGTTGCCAAGGCACGGTAAAGGGTTAGCAAACCAATCACGCCCACCAAACCTCCAACCACTCCGAGCAGTGCATCTTGGAGGCTTGGGAGTGGCGAACCACGCAACAAAGCCAAAGCCACTAAAAACACCAAACCAATCACACTCGAGACCCGCATTACGGTTAATTCACTTGAACGCCGCGTAGCCAGCCCACCAGCAAAATCACCAAAGCCCCAAGCCGCCGCCGAAGCTAAACCCCACAGTGCAGCCAGAACATCAGCACTCATATCGGTTTGGCTGCTCCGAAAAATTCGGTTTCGATTTCACAATTTGGCGCAACTTGTTTTAAGTATTCAATCAGTTGATTGCCAGCCGTGTGTAAATGCTCGAGCGGATACGGGGCTAGGTGGTCAAGAATAAAATAGGCATTGACCGAATTTGAAGTCAGACGGGTACGAATCCCTTGTCGCCAATTCCAAGCGCGGCAAGTGACACGGTTTTTATCTGCCCAGATGACCTCGCCTTGTTGTGGGTTCTCGAGAACAGCCTGACCATCTTTGAAAGTATCAAAACTTTCTGTACCATCTGCAAAACGCAGTACCAAATCCGCCTCGAGTTTATCCCAGTCCTCGCCGCCGATTGGCAGCACCGAAGCGATACTGACGGCGTTATACAAATCAACCAAGGTATTGATATTTGGTAAATCCTGCCCTTTGACGACTCGAGCAAGCAAGGCTTCGGCAGAACAAAGAAATTTAGAGGGTTTTAAGCCAAATTCTGCATAGGCAGAGCGCCATGCGGCAATATGTGAATGCTCGGCGGGTTTTTGGGTCGCAAAACGAATTCGTTGTGAGCTTTCGGCTTGTCTGAGAATTTCGGTACTCCACGGCTGGCTTTCCAAGTTCTGTAAGCCTCGGGCATAAATCACCATCAGTGAATACTGTGGAAAAGTTTGCAAAATAGCTGGATCAATTTTAATTCGGTACATTGGCTTACTCTAACAAGTTTATTTGGACGGCGGCGTTAAGGCTTTGAAGCCACCCTCGAGTATCAGCACTTCAGTTGCTCCTAGTGCTTCAAGCAGCCCCCCAGCGTATTCCGATTGCCGTCCGGTGCTGCAAACCACCACCAATGGGCAGTTTGGCAGGCTTGGGTTTCCATCTTCGAGTTCAGACAACGTAACCGCAAGCACCCGAAAACTCGAGGCAAGCGGTTTGGCGGCTTGCTCGAGGTTATCACGGATATCTATGAGGACTGCCTTGATTGGGATTTGGGAGGGGTTAATCTGCTGCATGATTGGTTTATGGGTTGGGGGTAATATCTTCGGGGCTTGGTAAACCTAAGCCCTCGAGTTGTGGCAGTATGGTTTTCTTATCGCCAACCAAGACCCAAATGGCATTATTAAGCTGGACTGCATTTTTGGCAATGGCATTGACATTGGCGGTACTGACTTTAGCCAAGGCATTACTTTCTATACTTAAATCTGCAAAACTGCGTCCTTCGGTGCTGAGCAGATTAGCACTGCCAACAATACTTTCTGGGGTCGAAACACCCTCGAGTAAACCACTCAGCAGGCTTTGGGTGGCTTTCTGGGTTTCTTCGTCAGAAATGCCTTTTTCGCTAATCAACCTAAATTCTTTGAGGATTTCTTTGAGCGATTCGCCAGTCACACTGCTTTCGACGGCACTGCGGGTGTTGAGGATGCCGTAGGTTTTTTCAAAAATAAATCCAGCCCCAATGCCGTAGGTGTAGCCTTTGTCTTCGCGTAGGTTTGCCATTAAACGACTGGTGAACGTCCCACCTAGTGCCATGCCAAGGGTGTTGTACTCGAGGTAATTGCTGTTGTTATAACCGACGCTTGGGGTCAGGACACGAATAAAGGTTTGCGGCGATTCTGGGCGGTCAACCAACAGCAATCTGGCTTTGCTTGGCACGGGGGCTGGCATTGGCAGGGCAGCTTTGGCTGCACCACTGGATTGCCAAGCCCCAAGGGTTTTCTCGAGTATGGCTTTGGCTTGATTGAGGCTTAAATCTCCTGCCATAAAAACATTGAGGTTGCTTGGATAAATCACTTCTTTGTAACGAGTTTTCATCTGTTCTAAAGTTAGTTTTTTGACTTGGCTTGGGCTGACAAAACGCCCCAAAGGATGATTTGACCCATGAAAAGCATTCATTGCAATTTCAAAAGACAAACTGCGTGGGTCGTCTGGCAGGGCTTCGCGTTCAAAATTAAAGTTGGCTTGCTCATTCTCAAATTCATCTTTGGTCAGGACTGGCAAACTTAAGGCTTCGGTGATTAAGGCTAAACTCGGCTCGAGATTACGCGATAAGGTTTTAGCGCTTAACACAGTTTGTTTGGCATCTGCCATTACACTGATTTCTGCGCCCAGACTGCCTAAGACCCTCGAAAAATTCTTGGTTTTGCTGCCCTTGTCAAGCATGGTTGCTAATAACAGGGTGCTGCCAACAATACTTTCTGTACCAGTGCCTTGGTTACTCGAGACATTTAGGTAGGTCATTGGGAATTGCCCCGATTGCCAGTACGAAACACTGATGCCGTTGCTGAGTCGAATTTGACTGTTTTTTGGAAAAGCAAAAGCCACACTGCTGGCATCGAGCGGGCGGGTGTCTCGAGGGCTGGAGTCCGAAGTTTCAACCATTGGTAAAACAGTTTGAATCAGGCGGTCATTGGGGACTAAAAAGGCTCGGCTCGAGGCTGTCACTTGAGCCGTGGTCAGTTTCTTGTAACGCTCCAAACTTTGCAAGGTGTAGTTTGGATTATTGTAGTAATACGAATCTATGTTCATGGCTTGCGCCCTGTCTACTAGGTTTTGCATTGTGCCAATCAGGTTTTTTTCGGTAGCAGCCACCGCCGATTTTAATTCGGCAGCACCAATCCCAGTCTTATTAAACTCGTTTAGCACCGCATCCATTTTCTGCTCTAAGGTTGCCACACTGACTGCTTCACCCGGAAACGCCGTAAAATTAACCTGAGACTCGAGCAAGCCGCCTTGGACATAAATATAGGCATCCGAAGCGATTCCCTCATCCAAAAGCGCTTCGGTAATACGGTTTTGCAAGGCAGTGGTGACCACATCAAGTTTAAGAAAATCATCCGAACCGATTTTAGGCACACGCCAAACCATGCTGACCCGTGGTTGCGAAACCCTGTCTACAAAGGTCACGCGCTTTGTACCAAGCGAAACCTTAGC
>JANNEE010000571.1:0-3353 GCA_031388325.1 Deinococcales bacterium | reverse complement strand
TTTAATTGGATCAATCGCAAAGCGCGTAATCGCGGCTGGGTTGGTGGCAGCCACCTCTTCGATGTCAACGCCGCCCTCTTTGGAAACCATCAAAGTAAAAGATTGCACGTTGCGGTCATGGATTAAGCCGCAGTAATACTCTTTGGCAATATCCACGGCTTTTGCAACCAAGACTTTTTTAACAGTTAAGCCCTTGATGTCCATACCAAGAATCGCTTGGGCTTTTTCAAAGGCATCATTACCGTCTTTAGCCAGTTTGACTCCGCCAGCCTTACCGCGTCCACCAACATGCACTTGGGCTTTAATCACGGTCAGGGATGCGTATTCGTTGGCAATCGCTTTGGCTTCTTCGGGGGTGCGGGCAATTTTACCGGGTGGGACTGGCACACCGTAACTTGCCAGTAATTCCTTCGCTTGGTACTCGTGAAGTTTCATGATCCTCCTAGATGCCGCTTGGGTGTCTCCCAACGGCACAAACCTTGAAAGTTTACACCTTTGTGGCACTCGAGAACCGTTGTGCCTGTCACGGTGACAAAACAGGACGTAAAATGCGTTATGGCAGCCAAGTCCGACAAGCATCTTCTCGAGGGAGCATGGGTTGAGGCATGGAAGCTGGTTTTTTTGCAACGAAATCAAGAATTCTTGCTGGATTACCGCCCAAACCTAAAACAAAAAAAGCGTTTGGAATTCCAAGTCAGGTGTCCGTGCTGCCAGACTGTTGTCGGAATTCTCGAGCAGAAAGGCTTACAGGCGCTCAATCGGTGTTTTCTAAAAGCAATTGAGGTTTTTGCCCAATTGCCCGATACGAATTTGGCTTGGTTTCAGTACAAAAATGGCGATCTTTTTGATTGGATTAAAGTTCCGTTTGCCTTACGAATTTGGGCTTGTGATGCTTGTCTAAAAATAAAACGTGCCGAAATTGCCAATTTTGAGAATGTCTTTATCTTAAATTTGCAAGCCAAAGGTGGACACCGCCCATATTTTTATTTTGATATTGTGCAAGGCTGCATCACCTGTGGTCAGACTTTTAACTTTAGCAAAAATCAGCAGCGTTGGGCAAACGAAATCTATATTGTGAGGGCGTATGCGCCACCGCTTGAATGCCCTGAATGCCGCCGCAATAAGAATCGTCACGAATGGCTTAAAGCTATACACGAACAAAAAACCAAGCCCTAAGTCTCGAGGAATGTCAAAAACTCGAGTAGCCAATTCAGTTAAGCTAAACTGCACCCCAAGGAGTCCAACATGATTAAAGTTAAACTCGGTCAGAACAATTATGGTAAATCCGATGTGCGCTTATTTAAGGTCTTCAGAGACTCGAGCCGCCACGAAATTAAGGATGTCTGGGTAGACGTTGCCATGCAGGGTGATTTTGAAGCTGCTCATGTGCTTGGTGATAACACCGATTTACTAGCCACAGATACCGTAAGAAACACGATTTATGCACTTGCCAAAGACGGCTTAACTTCGAGCATCGAAGAATTTGGCAAACACTTAATAACGCATTTTGTGAAAGCTGGACCGAAAGTCTCGAGTGTCCGCGTCAAGCTCCTCGAGCATCGTTGGAATCGAATTCATGAGCATGGTTTTGTGCGTGATATAGGCAAGCACACCACCACAGTCGAAGGTGATGGTACAAATTATACGGTCTCGAGTGGGATTGATGAATTGTTTGTCTTAAAAACCACCAATTCGGGTTGGGAAGGGTACTTGCATGAGCAATTTACGAGCTTGCCAGAAACGAATGACCGTATCCTTGCCACGGTTGTGACGGCGCACTGGTTGTACAACACTGCAAACGTTGACTACGACACGGTTTGGAATAAGGTTTGGCAGCAAATCCTCGAGACCTTTACCGACCATTACAGCCCAAGCGCCCAAAATACGCTCTACCGCATGGGCGAAGCGGTGCTTAGTGCTTGTCCTGAACTCGAGAAGATTCATTTTAGTTTCCCCAATAAGCACCATATTCCCTATAACTTGGAGCGTTTTGGAATGCAGAACAATGGGCAGATTTTTCATGCCGATGCTGAACCATATGGCTTAATCGAAGGTTGGGTGGAACGCGCATGAATGCTGGACTGACCACTCATGTTCTTGATACAGCCAAAGGCAAGCCTGCTTCTGGTGTGCAGATTCATTTGTATAAATGTGAACAGGGGAGACGTGAACTCCTCAAAAGCACCATCACCAATGCCGACGGACGCACTGACGAACCTTTGATTGCACGGGGCAGTCTTGAGACAGGGCAGTACGAACTTGTCTTTGAAATTGGGGCGTATTTTGGATTACCAGAACCACGTTTCCTCGAGACCATCCCGATTTGCTTTGGAATTGCCGATGTCGGCGCTCATTATCATGTGCCGCTTTTGGTATCACCGTGGTCGTACAGCACCTACCGAGGTAGTTAAAAGTCTTATGAGAATTGCAGTTATTTCCGACATTCACGGCAACTTCCACGCATTAGAAGCGATTCTCGAGGACATTCAAACCCAAGCTGTGGACGAAATTATTATTGCTGGTGATACAGTCAACATTCATCCGCACTCGAGACGATGTTTTGAGACCGTGATGGCACTTGGTTGTTTTGTGCTGCAAGGTAATCATGAAGAATATGTTTACTCGGTTGGGCTAAATCCGATGCTTGACCAAGAACGATTCCAAAGTGTGCGATGGACTCGGGCGCAATTCTTGCCAGCCGAACTCGAGACGATGCGCCAACTACCAAAAACCCTGCACCGACCAGATTTACTGATTACACATGCTACAGCCAGAAGCCTATCGGAGAGTATTTTTGCCTACTCAAGTGATACCGACTTACGCGCCATATTCGCAGACACAACCGAACGGTTTATTGTCCGAGGACACAACCACAAATGGTTTACA
Source organism: Deinococcales bacterium (assembly GCA_031388325.1). GTDB lineage: Bacteria > Deinococcota > Deinococci > Deinococcales > JAAFIG01 > JAAFIG01. The sequence continues at coordinate 467 of JANNEE010000571.1, read as the reverse complement.
AAAAATTGGGATAACCGCACACTCTACAGCCTTGAGTCGGCAGGTTTACCACTTGGCGGACGATTAGAAGCCCAATATGCAATTTTGACCAAGCGTGAAGTTTGGAGTCTCGAGCCAAGGTTTGTGAATTACGATTTTGCGTCTGCCCTAGCGGATTTTAGCGACGATTACATTGAAGAAATTGGAGCATTGGGGCATTTGCTCAGGCTCGAGTTTGTGCATGGCAGAGGTTTTCTGGTCAGGTTTTTGCAGCAGTACCTACAAGCCATAGATGCCAAAGAAATCAGTCTCGAGGATGCTGTGCAACAATTTCTACTCGAGAATTAGTGCGGAATAGCTTTCCACAGTCGCAGTTGAGGCACGGTGTCACGGTAGCTGTCGATGTGGGCTCGAACCTCAGCAAATGTTGTCGTCTCGAGCAACCAATCCAAATACACATTTTCCTCAGCCACACCTTCGAGCCGAAA
>JANNEE010000541.1:0-5308 GCA_031388325.1 Deinococcales bacterium | reverse complement strand
TTCTGAAACGAAAATCACATGGTCGTTTAGAGAAGAGCTTATTTCGTATTGGACTGGATTTTCTGCGTAATCTTATCCTTGATGGTTTACTCGAGAGGCGTGAAAATCAGTTCGTCTTTAGGGTTTTGACGTGTACTTAGGTATTTTTCCTAAAATATTTCAAGGAGGTATTTAGAGCAATGTCACAATCGAAAGCAACTCAGATAATTTGAGGTTCAAACCAATGGCTGCACCACTGGTGACTTCGATGCCCAGCCAGATTTTACCGTTGTTGATTGCATCTCGCAGAGCATTATTGGCATCATCAAAAGCAAAGGATTTTTTTGTACCCCCGCTCGAGAGAACAATGACAGTAGAGTTAATTTTCTTTTGTCCAGAATTGGGGCAAAAATAAAGCGTCCCAGATGACGTACAACTGGCATCTGTACTTGGGTCGGTATGGCGGGCGTATAAGAACATTCTGACTTCATTGGTAATTGGTGTCGCACTGGCATTACCCTCGAGTTTTACACTGCTAAAACTCAGGGTCGGCGGGTTAAACGTGCTGGGGTTTTTTTGATAAATCACACTGTTGCTGGTGTTGACGGCAATCGGTATGGTTGCATTGATTTCTTCAATTCCTATACGCAGTGGCAAGAGTCCACAAGCACCAAAACAAAACACCAGAACAAGCAAAAACAAGTATTTCATGGGTCGGACTATAACACCACATTCTGAGGAAATTCCAGACCTTTGGCATAGGTCTTTTTGTTGCGTACCACTCGAGGCGCTGGGCGTTCTACCACTCGAGGCGCTGTTTAGACCAACCACTGGAGTTCAAAAAATTCGCCACCGCACTGCCAGTTGGCACAAGCGCATCACAGGCAACTCGGAGTTCGTCGGATAAATTCATCTCGAGGACAGGTAAGTAATTTTGTAATTGTTCTACAGTGCGAGGTCCGATGATTGGGGCAGTTACACCTGCTTGGTCTTTGACCCACAGCACCGCCAGTTGTACAGGGTCATAGCCATGTTCCCGAGCCAAAGCCACAAACGCATTGCCGATACTAACGGCTTTTTGATTCACGCGGTCAGCGTAAATCCCACCACGCAGCACCGCCCTAGAGTCTTTACTTGGGTTTTCGTAACGCCCCGCCAGCATTCCCATTGCCAGAGGCGACCACGGCAATATCGCCAAATTGTATTTTTGCGCCATTGGCAAAAGCTCGTTTTCGATGCGTCGGTCAAGTAAATTGTAGGGTGGTTGCTCCGAAACAAATTGCACCCAGTTTTTGGTTTGTGATAAATTTATGCCCTCGAGAATCTGCCACGTCGGAGCGGTACTGCACCCGATATAACGCACCCAACCACGCATCACTAAATCATTTAATGCCGAAAGGGTTTCCTCGAATGGAGTTTCATCCAGTCGGTGCAATTGGTACAAATCAATATAATCTGTACCTAAGCGCTTTAAGCTGTCCTCGCAGGCTTTCAGAATATGTTTTCTTGAGTTCCCACGGTCATTTGCGCCAGTCCCTGTTGGGTAATGCACTTTTGTGGCAATTATTGCGTCTTGTCGGCGTTTTAACTGTTTTAAGGTCTGCCCAAGAATTCGTTCCGCTTCGCCGTTTTTGTAACTGTTGCTGGTGTCAAATAAATTGATTCCCGCGTCCAGTGCTACCCCAATCATTTGTGCCGACTCGAGTTCGGAAGTGGGATTAAGGAAATTATCTGTCCCCAAAGCCAGAGGAGCAATCCGAACGCCAGTACGACCAAAAGCACGGTAATTCATGACCAAGTATACTCAATCCGCTAGATAGCTAAATCCTCTTGGTAATTGGCATTCAAAAACAACTGGCTCGAGAAATGCAGCTCGAGTTCTGCCCATTCAACAATCCGCACTGAAAGCGCATCGGTGTTCTGCCACCAAGCAGTCAATCTTAACTGCTCTCGAGACAAAGCAGCTTGTACCAACCCCAAACAATTTTTTGAATATATCGCTGCTAGAGGCTCGAGTTGCCCATTTTTATTTTTTGCAATGACAATATCTGCTTCAAACTGCCCAAGAAACTGCCAGTAAGCAGCGCTTAAATTTGGCATATCGCAAGCCATGACTGCTACCCTGTCCGACACGGCAGACTCGAGGGCTGTTGCAAGCCCATAAAGCGCCCCAGCAAATGGTTTTTTGTCTTCAATCACTCGAGCCAAGGGGTGTGGAGTTCCACCAATCACCAAGACATCATCCAAATCCTGATAACTCGAGAGCGCCCATTCAAGTAAAGTCTTGTCTTGCCAAATAAATTCGGCTTTATTGCTGCCAAAACGACTCGAACGCCCACCCGCTAAGACCGCCCCAGACAAACCCTTCATTTTTTACTAATCACAAAAGCCAGTATGGTCGCGCCAGCCGTCCAAAAAAATTGCCTGACCAAATGCGGAATTAAATTACTGTCATCCCATGCAAATAAGCTCGGCATGACCGCCACTGCCACTTGCGAAAAACTTGAGCAGGCAAAGGCTATCGAAAGACTGCGTAAAACCCGTCCGATGCTTCCGCCCGCGAAATCTTGGCTTTGCATGATAAATAAACTGGTCAAAAATAAACCTGTGGTTTGATAAACGATTCTAAGTATTGGTGGTTGAAACAAAATAATAAACAAGGCAGAAAGCAAAATCGCTATCGCTGCCGCAATCAGAATAATTTGTAGTGCAAAACCTTTTTTGTACATCCCTTGTCGCTCGAGCAGTAAAGGCAAGGCAAGACTGGCAAGCAAAAAAATCAGTGCGCCAAGAATACTTAAAGGTGACTCGAGCAGAGAACCCAGCCCCGTTAGCACCGCTAAATCAGATAAGCCAATAATCAGCATCCCAACAGAAAACCCTAAAATCGTTTGCTGCCATGCTTTTGGGGTGCGGGTGGAAATTAAGTAGAGTAAGTAAACTGCTAAAAAATCGGTGGTGATTGTACCCAATAAAAGCACCATGCGCTGGGTGCTGATTGCCCCAACGAACAGAAAACCCCAAGTTATTAAAATAAAAATCCATTGTAACGGCGGAACTGTCCGAACAATTTGCATATCCAGATACTAGCATTTGCATAGGCTGCCACTAACAAAATGATAAACTAAAGATGTGGCACTGGTTTTGGTTGGCAATGCGTTTTTGATTCACGAAGCGGCAAGGGCTTATTTGCTTAAGCGCCAAATTTCGCTGCGGGATGTGCCTTGGCTGGACGAGGAACTCAACGAAATCATCGTCTCGCCGCATTTACAAGGCGGTTTATTTGGGGCTGCTAACGTGGTCTTAGACTTAAGCAACACCAAAGACTACAAGAGTATCGCTGACCTCGTTGCCACTGCCCCAGATGCGGTTGTGGTGCTGCTAGACCCTGAAAACTGGACGGTTAGCGAATCCAGTTCTGAAGTCATGCGGAAGAAAAAAGCCCAAGAAGCCAGAACCAAGCATTACGAAAAACTTGGTTTTGAACTTCTGGTCTTAGCCACCCCAACCAAAGGGGCATTGATTGCATGGGTGGCAGACCGCGCTAAAAAAATGAAACTAGCCCTCGAGAAAGACGTACCTAAATTACTGGCGGATACTTTCCCAGACGAACTTGCCAGTATTGCCAGCGAACTCGAGAAACTGAGTTTGCTAGATGTCAAACTAGACCTTGCGACCGTTACCAAAGTGGTCAACGCGGTTCAGCCCACCACCATGTTTGTGGTGACTGATGCGCTTGTGGCACGTAAACCCAAAGAAGCATGGGAACACTTAGAGCGCCTGTTGAACACAGGCGAAGATGCCTTTAAGCTGCTCGGCGCACTCCAAGGGCATTATGGGCTACTGGCAAGGGCTTACGCCCTGAAAGCCCGCGATGGTCTGGTCAATGCAAAAGAAGCCGCCAAGACTTTAGCGGTTCATGAATTCCGCGCCCAGAAAGCCCTAGAAGCCACACGGCGTTATAAAGAAAGTACAGTGCGCCGCGAACAAAAGCTATTGCTCGAAGCCGATGCGGGTATGAAAAGTGGACTCGAGACACGGCTAACCTTAGAGCGCCTGATTCTCGAGTTATGTCTGTAGAATTTTACAGCCAGCCTTGGTATTTGCCTCGAGCCACACAACAGGCGAATAGTTACAAATTAAACACTTTTGGCAAGTAGAGACTGTGCTAAAGTCTTTTATGCTTGAACAACTCAGACAAAAACTAGCTCACCTCGAGTTAGACGGCATTTGGATTGCTAAACCTGAAAATATCCGTTACTTATCTGGGTTCACTACCCCCAAAGATGCCAAATTACTGGTCACACAAACCCAAGTACAACTCTATACCGACCCGCGTTACACCGTCCAAGCCAAAGCAGAATCGCTTGTACCCTTTCATATTGCCCGTTTTGAAGCGGTCTATGAACATGCCAAGCAATTTACGGCTGGTAAAAAAATTGGCTTTGAAGCCGATGCAGTGCTGTACTCGAGTTACAAAGCCTTGTCCGAACACCTTGGCGCAGACTTACAAAGTGTGATTGATGTCATCGAACCAATGCGGGTTAGTAAAAATCTCGAGGAAATCAGTCATATCCGCCAAGCCGCTCAGATTGCCGATCAAGCCCTAAACACCATGCTGCCCAAATTAAAGGCTGGCATAACTGAACGAGACTTTGCCCTCGAGCTAGAATTTGAAATGCGAAGACACGGTGCGGACAGTGCCGCCTTTGAAATCATCGTCGCCAGTGGCGAACGCAGCGCCATGCCACACGGCACAGCCAGTTCTCGAGCCATGCAGAATGGGGATTTGGTGACCATAGATTGGGGCGCAGCCCTAAATGGCTACCATTCGGACTGCACCAGAGCTTATCCGATTGGCGAAATATCAGACCAGTTAAAACAGATGTATAACGCGGTACTCGAGGCGAACTTACTGGCAATTAGTCATGTTAAAGCAGGCGTAGGTTGCAAAGAACTCGATACCATTGCCCGTGATTACTTAAAAACCCAAGGGTACGACGAAGCCTTTGCCCACAGCCTTGGGCATGGGGTCGGGCTTGCGATTCACGAAGCCCCAACCTTATCGCAACGTGCCGAAGACACTGCGGTTCTCGAGGTTGGCACAATTGTGACGATTGAACCGGGCGTGTATCTCGAGGGCATCGGTGGGGTGCGAATCGAAGATTTGCTGTTGGTCACCCAAAGTGGTTGCGAAATCTTGACCCAGTTGCCTAAGACTGTAATGCTCTAAGCGGTTTTGTGATTGCACCCCGAGGCGTATTTACGGCTGTTCAAGTTGGCTTTCTCGATCTACAATAAACACATGTCATCAAAAACCCCTAAAAAT
>JANNEE010000507.1:0-3292 GCA_031388325.1 Deinococcales bacterium | reverse complement strand
CAGGATTTCTGAACCGCGTGTGATGTAGCAAATCACACAAGGGCGTTTATTTGGTTGTGGAAATTGTATCTCGAGTCCAAGCTGCTGTGCTAATTCAGGCAACATAGCATCCATATCGTAATGCAAAATTACATTCTCGAGCGGTTCAAAACGGCAAATAAAAACATACTTTTCTACAGTATTTTCTTCTACAAGATGTTCCCATGAATTCACCGTAGGGGCGAGGTATGCCTCGCCCTGCACAAGCGTTAGCCAAACAAAATGCCAAATCTGATGTTTTGTACCACTTTCATACAGCCCAGAACCAAGATACGTTTTTATCTCGAGATTGGTTAAACCAGTTTCTTCAAATGCTTCCCTTGTCGCTGCTTCAAAAATGCTCTCCCCTGCTTCAAGTCCGCCTGCTGGGACTTGAATTCCAGCCGTTGGGTACTTGGCTTCGTGAAGAAAAACCAGTAGCTCGAGTCCTCTTGTGATGTAACACACCACACGTTCTCGAATACTGTTCTGTTTGACATGAGCTTGAGCGGTCTCGAGATTAGGGAATTTATTCATCATCGTACATCCCAATGTCTGGCGGGGCAATATCTGGCTTGTGGAATCCAATATCCATGAGTTCATCTGGAAACTCGAGCCATGCTTCTTCAAAGGCTCGACCATGCACCATTTCGGTGGCTTCAAAAGTTTTAGACCATGTACCGATGGTGACGGTGTTTTCTGTCATTTCGAGGATGCCACGACTTTGTTCAATCCAATCTTCATCTCCATCGGTGTACTGGGAGACCGCCAGTGGTTGTCCGATAAAACTCCGAATCGGGTTGGTTGGACTCGAGAATTGGGTTTTGATTGCATCAGCATAGGCAACGACTTGACCAATCACAGCAATCGCGTATGTTGGGCTGACTTGTAAGACTGCCTGAAAGGTGTCACCATCACTGAAATCACTTTCTAAAGTAAGGCGGACTTTCTCGAGCAGGTCTTTACGCTGCCCTTTATAAATATGCACTGGTGCAGTAAACACAGTTTTGTCGTCGTTCAACAAGCGATTAAATGGGCTATATCCATGAAAATCTGTGTTGACAATATATTTTTTGATCGCTACAAATGGATTCTCATCGCTAAATTGTATGAAATTAACATCAAACACCCGATACCAACCTTCAATTCCAGCAAAACCTTTGCGGTTATCGGTAATGGCTACTTCAGGAACACTAACTTCATACATTTTGGTATGATGTTCCTCGAGTTCTGCAAGTTCTTCAGCCGTGGGCTGATTGGTGAGCCAAGTTAAGCGCCAATCAAAATGAAGCCGTGCTTGCCAAGCTGCGGGTAGGTCTGGGCTGATTTTCATAAACATACACACCTCGTCCGTAAAATCTGCGGACGAGATAGGTGTTTATTTGCACCGTCCCGCGTTACCACCGCTTTTCTCGAGTTGTCTCGAGCGCTCTATTGCGCTGTGATGGGCGCACCCAAAGGATTCTAATTAAGCTGTTGGCTTGTTCTTTCCTCGGTAAAACTTGGGCGACGTTCCCTTGTGGCTTTCCCAGTGTTCTTCTCAGCTTATGGAACACTTCTCTGTGGGTGCGTTACTTGGTACTCTTCCCGTCTCGAGTATAGCCTTTTGCTGTCTGGTGTCAAGTTGGCGGAGTTTTTATGAAGTTTCTCACATTATTTTTTGTTAATGCCAGCAGTTCTTATTCTTGCTGTCTGAAACAAGGGGATTGTAATACTTACAAAATTCTTTAGTAAGGTCTTTGTAAGTATTTACTTGGTAGGGTAAGAAACTATAACGGGGGTACAAAATGATTAAAAGGTTGCTATTCGGAATTGGTTTAGCGTTTTGCTTAATTGCATTGCCAGCAGCATTTGCAAAAGGTGATAGTTCGGATAGAGCAGAAGTCGGCTCACACCAAGACCAGCCTGATTCACCAGAACCGACTAAACCGAAATCCAAGGCTTTTTGCGGTGGAGATTGCTAGATTTAACAAAGGTCTTTTAGGTTTGGGCATGTCCCAAGCCTCTTTTGTTTATGATGAAAACTAATGTTCAAAGTGCCGTCAATCGTTTTCAGCAGATTTTATCCGATGAGGATATCCGGCTGCTGACCAATACGGTTTATACTGAATTTGCCGAAAGCAGCAAAGAAGAACAGCGTGAACTTGGTGAGGCGTTATTGAAGTTTTCAATCCTTGAACACCCTCGAGTTCACGCTTTTGGCTTACGGTTCATTGGCAAAGTTCACGCTCGAGGGTCTGATATTAAAAATGCGCTAAAAAATATTTTTTTAGCCTGTGATACTTATTTTTTACATGGTGCTTTTTCAAATGCTTTGGCGTGTCAGATTGAAATTGGTGTAATTTACCAAGACTTGGGCGATTTTTCTGATGCTTTAAGCATCTTTGAAGAATCCCTAGAAATCGCCAATACCCATGGCATTGATGGTGGGCGTTTAGCCAGCTTAATTTACTTAAGCCAGACCCATCGGTACTTAAAAAATTGGAGTTTTGCTTTTGATTATGCCAATCAAGCCATTGACTTAGCCCAAAAAATGGGGCGGACTCGAGCCGAGGGTGGTGCCTTAATTGCCTTAGCCAGTACAATCATTGAAGAAAAAAATGAGCCAACCGAAGAAGAGGATTTTAGACTGGCGCTGGGTCATCTCGAGTTAGCGCTGACCTATTTAATTCGGGCAGATGATCAGTCAGCCCTCGCCGAAGCCTATATTCTTCAGTCTAAAATCATGTCTGGTTTAGAAGATTTTGCGGCAGCCGAATTGTCAGTTGGGCAAGCGATGGTTCATGCAAAGCGTTATGGGTCGCTCGAGTCTTTGGGTGAATGCGAATTGCAATTTGGACGGGTTTTTGCATTGCAACGCCAATTCGAGGCAGCTTTAGGGCATTTAAGTCAAGCCAAAGCCCATTTTGAGGTCAATACTGCTAAAAAATACCTATCGGATGTTCATAAAGAATTTTACAAGGTTTTTAAGGCTCGTTCTGAGTTTGAGTTAGCTCTACAGCACCTTGAATTATTTTATAAATTTGATTCGTTGGTGCGTTCCGAAAGTGCCGAACGGCAATCTCAGGCTTTGGCGGTTAAAATTGAACGTGAGAATGTGCGCCGTGAAGCCCTGTGGTATCAGCAGCGTTCTGAGGAATTAACCCGCTTAAATGTGCAGTTGGATCGTCAAGCCAGCGAGGATTCCCTGACCGGGTTAGCCAATCGCCGCACTTTAGAAACCTTTGTGGCTCGAGTTTTTTTAGAAGCCACCGAAACCCGTTCTAAACTGAGT
>JANNEE010000490.1:0-2929 GCA_031388325.1 Deinococcales bacterium | reverse complement strand
AGTCCAGTGCCACCAGCAATAAAACCAAGCGCAACGGTAGGATGCCCAATGCGGGTTGCCATACGTGAAACGTTAATGCCCTTGCCACCCGGCGCACGGTAAACGGTGTGCGCCCGCATCGTGTCTTCTTGGTGGAACTTATCCACCATATAGGTTAAATCTAAGGTCGGGTTTAAGGTGATGGTGTGAATCATGGTGTTAGAAGGTACTCGAGAAGTGCTGAAGATGGGCGTGGATGTCGTGGCGGCTTCGATGGGCGGGGACGGCGCATTACTGGTCACTCGAGAATATGCTTTTCATGCTAAGCCGCCTGAAGTGCGAACAGGTAGTGCTGTAGGTGCAGGTGACAGTTTTCTGGCGGGACTCCTTGCCAAACTCGCCGAAGGACTCGAGCCACAAGCTGCCCTGCGCTTTGCGATAGCTTGCGGCAGTGCCACCGCCAGTGTTCCCGGAAGTCAACTTGGCAATTTAGAACTGATTCAAACGCTCGAGCCAAAAGTCGAAGTGACAGAGTTATGAGCTTGCCGCTATATTCACCCGCTCGAGTTGCCGCACTGCTCGAGAAATACGGACTTCGCGCCACCAAAAGCCTAGGACAGAATTTTTTAATAGATGGTAATGCTTTGCGCTTTATGGTCGAAGTTAGTGGTACAAATGCAGATAGCCATGTCCTAGAAGTTGGACCCGGACTTGGCGTACTGACTCATGCCCTAGCGGAGACTGGGGCGAACGTCATTGCCTTAGAAAAAGACACCCGACTCGAAGCGGTGCTACAAGAAACCCTAGAAGATGTTCCCAATGCCAAAGTGATTTTTACCGATGCCCTCGAGTGGGATTACAGTCAATTGCCCGACAATTCTATACTTTGTGCTAACTTACCGTATTACATTTCCACGGCTTTAATCACCAAGTTTCTCGAGTCCAAAAAATTCTCCAAGCTGACTTTTTTAGTCCAACGCGAAGTTGCCGAACGGCTCGAGTCTGCCCCCGGACAAGATGGCTATGGTTTCTTAAGTGCTGTGGTCAGTTTGTACGGCTCTGCCAAACGCCTTCGGGATGTCAGTAAAAACAGTTTTTATCCAGTCCCAGATGTCACCTCGAGCATTGCCCAGATTACAATTCGTGAAGGCGCAGAGCCACCAAAAGGGATGATTAAAATAATTGAAGCTGCGCTGCATCACCGCCGCAAAACCATCCGCAATAATTTACGGCTTGCCAAATACACGGACGAAAAAATAGATGCAGCCCTTTTATACGCTAAACTCGAGCCACGCACACGCGGCGAGGACATTCCGCTCGAGCAACTGGCACTGGTTGCTGAGGTTTTGGAAACTTAACGCGCAAAACCCCAAAAACGCGGAGTTTGGTCAGTCACAAGTTCGCCATCAGGATATTCAACAAAATGGGTCTCCTGAAAACCAGCTTTTTTTAGGGCTATCTCGAGTTCTTGCTTGCTGTAACCTCGTTCAAGATGGACTTCGTGGAATTCTTCTAACAACGCGCCCTGATTATCCATGATCCAAATATGAGCCGTGACTTCGCCTAGGTTCTCGCCCTTGGCTTGGTGTGTCCAGTGGTAGTGGGCTGAACCAGTCTCGAGTTGAACCTCACCGATAAATTCATCATCTTCCCAGAGGTTGGTCACGCCTAACGGGGTGTTGCAGTCAAAAACAAACACACCATTTGGTGCTAGGTGTGCTTTGACTCGAGCTAGGGTAAGTTCGAGGTCTGGCAGTGTGAGCAGATTATTCAGGCTATCAAAAACACAAGTGATCAACTCAAAACGCTCTGGGATATTCAACTCAAGAAAATTCTGCTGATGAAATTCGGTGTTTGGGAGTTTAGCTCGAGCCACAGCCAACATCTCAGAACTAAAATCCACACCAGAGACCAAAAAATCACGTTGTAAATAAGGCAAAATGCTACTGCCTGTGCCACAAGCCAAATCAAGCATGGTCAAAGCCTTTTGTGTTTCGAGCCAACCAAGTTCTGCTAGTGTTTCAAGTGCAAAATCTGCCCAATCCTCGTATTCAACATCGGCAAAAATCGCATCATAGACACGGGCTAAACTCGAAAAAGGGGCTTTTTCTTGGTTCACGAATAGAGTATAGGGTGAAAAGGCTAAAGGTGTGTAGCATTTGTCCAGAGTCTCGAGCCGTCAGAATCAAACATACCATCCAAGGTCAACAACGTAATTTTTATCAACATAGCAAAACTGTATACCGTTCGTTAGCGATTTCCACAGCGCGTTTGGCAAAATTTAGGATTTGCCCTATACTTTTGTCATGACCACACCAACCAAAACCAAGCCAAAACAAAGCGCGATTGCTTACTTACTTGCCAGTGCAAAACGCATTGCCAAAGAAGCCCCAGCCAGCGAACTCGAGAAACTACCAACAGATGGTGCTAAAAACCTTGACCATTATTTGTACGGAGCGCCCAAGAAACGATGAAATCCGTTTTTATAGATGCTGCTTGCTTGGTCTCGATTATCAATCCTCGAGACCAATTGCATCAAGTCGCAGTTGACGCTTTAGAATTGGCAGAAGGGGCGGAGCTTATTACCACTGATGCTGTGCTGACCGAAGTTCTCAATTATTATTCTGAGCGCGGCGAATACTTGAGACAAGAATCCCTCAAAATTATTAAACACCTGATGAGTCGGGAGGATTTTAACTTGATTCACCACAGCAAATACTTGTTCCACATGGGTTTAGAGCGCTTTGAAGATAGGCAAGACAAAGGGTACAGCCTGACTGATTGTATGAGCATGATTGTCATGGAAAATTACGGCATACAAGAAGTTCTAACCAGCGATAAGCATTTTAAGCAAGCAGGTTTTACAATGCTGATGTGACCTCGAGAAGAAGCCAAGCCAAAGCCGTTCCTTCGTTGTTTTCCACAGCGCGTTTGGCAGCCTCGAGCAGAA
>JANNEE010000441.1:0-1571 GCA_031388325.1 Deinococcales bacterium | reverse complement strand
TAGGCAAACCTAGAGTATTTGCAACTCGAGAAATTAGAGCAGTGCCAGCAACTCAGCTTCGCGTTCTCGAGTAATGCCACTACGCCAAGTGTGGTTTTCCCGAGTCTTTGCCCACTCGAGAACTTCTTCTATTGTCTCCTCAAGCGGACGAAATGTTAGTCCAGCACTCAGGGCTGCCTTAACAATTGTTCCGCTCACGGCTGCGTCGAGTTCAGGTATCCATAAGGGTAAGCTGTCTGCGCCCATCCAAGGGTTGACTTTGTGCTGCTCGAGAAAGTTCTCAGATGCCCATTTGAAGGTTGACTCTGAATGACTGACCCGTTTAATCGTTTCAAAAAGATGCTGCATTTCGATGCTCTGACCGTTTAAGTTATAAGTGCCTGTTAAGTTCTGCTCGAGCGCGTGAATGGTAAACCTAGCCAGCGACAGCGCATCTATGAATTGCACACCGTTGGTTGGTTCGCCGGGCGCGAGTACACTGCCGCCTTTGGCGATTCGGTCTACCCAGTAGGTAAATCTGTCGGACGGGTCAAATGCGCCAACGATTAAGCCAGGTCGTAAGACAAGGGCTTTAGTGCCGTACTCGAGGGCGATTTCGCCTTCACAAAGGGCTTTTAATGCGCCGTAAGTTGCACCTGTGACTTCTTCGGTGTCTGAACCCAGAACTGCAACAGGGGCGTTTTCGTCGTGGGCTTGGGTAAATTCTTGGTAGACACTGATGGTGCTGATAAAACAGTAACGTCCAACTGAACGACTTAAAGCCTGAGCGCTGAGTTTAGCAATCCGTGGTACATAAGCACTGGTGTCTATGACGGCATCCCATCTGCGCCCAGCCAGTTTTTCGAGGTCGGTTTCGCGGTTTCCCAGAATGTTCTCGAGCTTCGGGTAAGGGTTGCGGTTGCCTCGGTGAAAAAGGGTTAGTTGATGGTTTTTTTCTAAAGCAGCCGTGATCAAGTGCCGTCCAAGAAAAGCTGTACCGCCAAGAATCAAGATGTTCATAAGTCCACCTTCCTTTTTTCCTTGGCGCTTTGGTAAGCAGCCAAAACCAGTCGCACACTTTCACGTCCGTCTTCGCCAGTGCAAATGGGTTGGGTATTGTTTTTGCCAGCCTCGAGGAAACTGGCAATTTGGGCAACATGTCCGCCTTCGTTACCGACTTTATAGGTGGTGGTGTCTCGTGCGCCCCATTCTGTGGGTTGACTAATGCGGTGATAATGTTTTAAGTCCCGTGGAAGTCCACCCGTAAAACTGCATTCGAGTGTGCCTTTTGTGCCGTAAACCCAGAATCCCTCTTCAAAGCCAACACTAGACCAAGAATTTTCGAGACTGCCGAGCGCCCCACTCTCAAACTCGAGGTGAGCCAATGCCAAGTCCTCGACTTCGACAGGGTAGGCAAGCGTAGCAATTTGGGCGTAGAGGCTTTTGACATCGCCGGCTAAGTGCCGCGCTAAATCCATCAGATGACAGCCGTTATCGAGCAGCGTTCCGCCGCCAGCCCGAGCATAGGTACTAAAAGTATCGGGAACGCGCCCCGAACCACCCCAATCGTGTGATTGTCGCAAACGGATAAA
>JANNEE010000407.1:0-7437 GCA_031388325.1 Deinococcales bacterium | reverse complement strand
AGAGAATATAAAGCGGATGGTCAAATGGTACGGCTTCAAATTCGAGCGGGGCTTCTTGGGTCAGGAGCGAATCAAATTCTGTGCCAAGCCGAATGGTTTTTTCTAAACTTGGTAAGGCATTCTCGAGGTCACTCACAAGACTGGTGCGGTCAAAGAACTTGCCGTTATAGCTGTAACTGGTTGCGGCAAACAAGATTTTAGGTTCAATCTGCGAGAACCTGTCTACCACGCTACCCAAACCCATTTCCAAACTGGTACTGCTCCAAATCGCACCTAAACTGGCGGTGGCTAAAAACGCCACAATCGCTTCGGGCGTATTGCCAAGATAGGCTGCTACCCTGTCGCCACGCTGCACCTCTAAAGAACGCAAATACGCCGCTAAACTCGAGACTTGAGACTTTAATGCTGCCCAAGAGATTTCAAGGTAGTCCCCTGATTCATTCGCCGCAATCATGGCTGGATTATCCGAATCTGAGCGTAAGCAGTGGGCGGCATAATTTAAGCTCGAGCCAGTAAACCACTGGGCATTGGGCATGATTCGCGCCTCGAGTACACTGCTATACGGTGTGCCATTGACCTTAAAAAAATCCCAGACAGAAGCCCAAAAATCCTCTAAACAATCCACGCTCCAAGTGTGCAGCGCCGCATAATCCGAGAATTCAAGTCCTCGAGAAGCCTTCAGAAACGCTGCAAAAGCACTTAACTGACTCGAATCTTGAGTTTTTTGACTGGGCGACCAAAGTAATTGACCTTCCTGCATGGCACAGTCTACCCGAGACTGAGGTTTAGTTGCACATCGGTGCGCGAAAATGGTGTAAACGCAAAGCATTACCCAGTACAAAAATACTCGAGAATCCCATGGCTGCGCCAGTTAAGTACAGGATTAAGCTATTTTTTGCTGCCACAGTGTCTATGATGAATTTCATGGTAAAAAACAATTTTGGGTTTAGACTGGACTTGCTTAACCCAAGGAGGTTTTATGAAATTGTTTCATTGGCTCATCATTGGCGCATTGGCGCTTGTACTCGCATCTTGTGGTGGAACGCCCATCCCAGCCAAACCAAATGTGGCGGCAAAACCGATTAGCAGCAACTTAAATGGCACAACTGCAACCGCCAAAAGAAACGGAATTCGCAGCAATGCCAAAGGTATTACTACTTTGATGGGTTTTGGACGCTTATTCAAAGCAGGTGCGCCGCTGACTCAAATGCTCAGTCAGGTCTTACCTCAATTGACCCAAACCCAAGTCATGGCAGCAACCAAAAGTATCGTACTTGCCAAAGGTAACATGCAATTGCAAGCCGCATCAGGTTGCCTTAGTGGGACAATTAGCTCACCAATCAGCCGTTCGACCGATGCCGACGGTGATGGTATCCCGGTTGAAGTCTTGGTGCTATTCTCTAATTGTGTCCTTGATTTAGGTGCTACACCAAATCCTGTTCTCAACGGCGCGATTTACATTAAAGACGGCAATGATGCCAGCGCCACCAGCAGCTACACCGTGATTATAGACCTAACCATCAGCAACGGAGCAGACTCGATCAAACTTGGTCTGGGCGTAGATTACACTGCCCCTGCCACAATTGGTGGCGCACACGGATTCAACTTTGTAATTCAACTGAAATCAACCACGGCTGGGGTTGTTTCTGAAGTTGGTGTAGCCTTTAATTCGACTTTCCAACCGACAACTGGAACAGACCCCTTTGGTAATGGCACACTGAATTTTACTGGAACATATGCAGAAACCGCAGGCGCAGATTCTTACAGCTTTAATTTAACAGGCACAAACCTTGGAATCGCTACAAGCTGTGATGACTTCAACGCTGGTACACTGCGGGTCGCCGATGCTGATAGTTTTTTTCAAGTCAATTACAGCAGTTGCGGACATGGCACATACACAGGTGACACAACAGGCACATTCTAAGCAAAAAAAAACCTCGAGCCATTAAGCTCGAGGTTTTTCTATTTTCTATTTTTTTCCTGCGACGCATTTGTGAACCACAGGTACTTTAATCGGTGCGTATGCCAAAAATAGCATCCAAAAAAAAGATATGACCTTTCTCAACGCCTAGGGAATTGATTGAACCACTGCATTTTTTGAGATTTTTAACTCGAGTGGAGAAACGAGTAAGTTACTTGTGCTATCAACTGTTGACAAACGTTATAATTTGTTACAATATGTTGGAGTCTGTAAAATTCAAGGAGGCAATATGAAAACATACTGGAAAGGTATTCTCGCAGCATCACTTTTGGGAGGGGCAGCCGTGGCGGTGATCACCTCGGTTTCGGCTCAGGGTGGGGTTACAATTCGGATTGGTTGCGGTACGGTCGGCAGTCAGCAAGCATTGTGTAAAACCGCTGCCGATAAATGGGCAGCCAAAACAGGCAATAAAGTTGATGTCGTGCCAAATGTGGCTTCATCTAACGAGCGCTTGGCGTTGTTTCAGCAGCAACTCTCGGCGGGTTCTTCGGATGTGGATGTCTATCAAATCGAAAACATCTGGCCCGGGCTGTTGGCAGACTATTTTGTGGACATGAAAGAGTATGTCTCAGAAGCTGCGCTGAAAGAGTTCTTTCCAAGTATGATTGAAGCCGATACCGTGGATGGAAAATTGGTCAATTTACCGTGGTATGGCGACGCTGGACTGCTGTATTACCGCAAAGACTTGCTCGAGAAATACGGCTACAAAACCCCACCGACAACGTGGGCGCAACTGACCTCGATGTCTACCAAAATCCAAGCTGGCGAGCGTAAAAGTAATCCAAATTTCTGGGGCTATGTCTGGCAGGGCAATTCCTATGAAGGGCTGACCTGCGATGCGCTCGAGTGGGTCTATTCGTATGGTGGCGGTACAATTGTCGATAAAGCTGGAAATGTCACAATCAATAATCCTCGGGCGGCGGCGGCTTTGGATATGGCAGCCAAATGGGTTGGCACGATTTCGCCCAAGGGTGTGACCACCTATTCTGAAGAAGAATCTCGAGGTGTCTGGCAAGCGGGCAATGCGGCTTTTATGCGGAATTGGCCCTATGCCTACACCCTTGGCAACGGCGACTCGAGTCCAATCAAAAATAAATTTGATGTCACGGTTCTACCAAAAGGACCTGGTACAGCCGGACGCAACGCCGCAACTTTTGGTGGACATAGCTTAGCGGTTAATCGTTTTTCTAAGAACGCCAAAGCTGCCGCCGATTTGGTGGTCTACATGACCAGTGCCGAAGTCCAAAAAGAACGGGCAATCGTGGCTGGCTATAACCCATCACGCCCCGCAATTTATAAAGATGCCGATGTCTTAAAAGCCAATCCATTCTTGGGTCGTTTGTTCAATGTCTTTACCAGTGCTGTGGTGCGCCCAACCACGGTCACAGCCACCAAATACCCTCGAGTTTCTGAAGCCTTCTGGAATGCTTCCAATTCGGTTTTGACCGGTAAAACCAAAGCTGCACCAGCCCTAAAAGCCCTTGAGGATGAACTCAAACGCATTAAAGGCGCAAAGTGGTAAAGCGCTGACTTCCTCCTTCCTGCTCGAGCAACCTCGAGCAGGTTTTTCTATTGTGTCATTCAAGTCAAGGAATCATTGTGCTGAATCAAAAGAATCCAAAAAAACGCTATTCACTCGAGGCGTGGCGCACCCGTACTGCTTGGCTTTTTTTAGCGCCTAGTTTAGTTATTTTGTTACTGGTGGCGGCGTACCCGTTGTTTCGGACTTTTCAACTGAGTTTTTTTGATGTCAGTATCTTAAAATTTCCGTTGCAAGCCACTTGGGTTGGTTTTGATAACTACGTAGCACTCTTTAGCGACCCACGCTGGTGGCGTTCGGTCTGGAACACCGTGGTTTTTACCTTTTATTCGGTTGGCTTAGAAACTGTGCTGGGTTTAATTATTGCCTTGATTGTCCACAGCGAATTTCGTGGGCGCGGTTTGGTTCGCACCGCCATGCTTGTGCCGTGGGCGATTCCGGGCGTGGTCTCGAGCCAGATGTGGCGTTGGATGCTCAATGATGTTTACGGTGTGATTAACGACCTTTTTATGCGCTTGCGGATTATCAAAACACCGATGGCGTGGTTAGCTGAGCCAGCTTTGGTGCTGCCAGCCTTAATCATGATTGATGTCTGGAAAACCACACCGTTTATGGCACTGATTTTATTGGCGGGTTTACAGGGTATCCCCAAAGAACTCTACGAGGCGGCTCGAGTCGACGGAGCAAGTCCTGTACAACAATTTTGGCGGATTACCATGCCGCTTTTGCGCCCAAGTTTACTGGTGGCTTTAATTTTTAGAACCCTCGATGCGCTGCGGGTTTTTGATATGATTTATATCGTGGCTGGCACACAAGTCGAAACCATCAGTATGTCTATTTATGCCCGTCAGCAACTGATTAGCTTTGGTTCGCTCGGTTATGGGTCGGCGGTTGCAGCAGGAATTTTTTTAATTCTGGCGATGTACATCAGTGTCTATTTGGTGACGCTCAAAGTCGAGGTTAAATAATGCGCCGTCAAAAGCTGACCATTCAAGGTTTTTTAGCCAAATCACTGTTTATTTTTGGTGTTGGTGTGCTGCTGTTCTACTTATTGTTTCCGTTTTATTGGGCGATTGTCAGTTCCTTAAAATCCTCAAATCAATTGTTTGCCACACCGATTACTTATTTTCCGCCCACGCCACAATGGGCAAATTACCAAACGATTTTTACCACCCAACCATTTGGGCGCTTTTTATTAAATTCGTTTTTGGTGGCGGGTGGTACGACTTTGTTATCGTTGTTTATTGGCTTATTTGCCGCTTATGCAATCGGGCGCTTTTCTTTTCGTGGACGGCAACCGATTTATTACACAATGTTGGCTGTCACCATGTTCCCTTCGATTAGCGTGCTGGGCGGTTTATTTGTCTTGGTTCGCAGCTTGGGGTTATACGATTCGATTCCGGGGTTAATTCTGACCTATTTACTTTTTACCTTGCCATTTACAATTTGGATTCTGACCAGTTTTGTCCGAGAAATTCCAATAGAACTCGAGGAAGCCGCTTATATCGATGGCGCAACCCCAGTCCAAGCGCTATTTAAGGTGATGCTGCCTGTGATTGCTCCGGGCATGGTGACGGCGGGACTACTCGCGTTTATTCAGGCTTGGAATGAATTTTTATTTGCCCTGACTTTTACGGTCAATGAACGCTCGAGAACCGTGCCTGTGGCGATTGCGCTTTTTAGCGGCACAAGCAGCTTTGAATTGCCGTGGAATCAGATTATGGCGGCTTCGGTGGTGGTGACTGTGCCGTTGTTGGTGCTGGTTTTAATTTTCCAACAGCGAATCGTGGCGGGTTTAACCGCAGGGGCAGTCAAAGGATAAGTTATGCAAAGTTTAGTAGTCTTGGTCACAGGGGCGGCTGGCGGCATTGGCTCGAGCATCGCCGAACAGTTTGTGCTGGCGGGTGCGTCAGTCGGCTTACTCGACCGTGCTGGAGAGGCATTGAACCAACTCGAGGCACGGCTACAAGGTTTGGGTGGGCGGGTTTTGGCTGTGCCAGCCGATATTACCAGCGCTGCTCAGGTCTCGAGGGCGGTTGATCTGGCAGTGGCACACTTTGGGTCGATTACCACGCTGGTCAATGCAGTTGGTTTACTGCGCCAAGGACTGGTAGATGAAATGCTCGAGTCCGACTGGGACGACCTCATGGCAGTCAATGTTAAAGGTGTGTTTTTAGCCTGTAAATATGCTGTACCAGCCTTAAAAGTAGCGGGTGGGTCAATCACCAATCTGTCTTCGGTTTCGGCGTTTGTGGGTTCAACTGGTAGTTTTGCCTACAGCGCCAGCAAAGGCGCGGTTTTAAGCCTAACGTATGGGCTTGCCCAAGAACTCGCGCCATTTGGGATTCGGGTCAATGCGATTTGCCCAGGTTGGGTCGATGCTGGGTTTACGCACCAAGCGATGCAAGCGGCTACCGACCCAAGTGTACTGCTCGAGCAAGCCAAAAATGCCCATGTGTTGGGGCGAATGGCAGCCCCAAGCGAAATTGCCGAGGCAGTGCTTTTTTTATCTTCAAAAGCCGCTTCGTTTATCACTGGAACGGCGCTCAATGTCGATGGTGGCTTTATGATTAAACGCTAACGTGCAATTCGTACATCAATGCCGATGGCACGTAAACTCGAGACATCGGCACTTGGCGCAGCCGCATCGGTAATGATGGTTTGAATTTGGGTCAGTGGCAACAACAACGACAACGAACGCTGACCAAATTTACTCGAGTCGAGCATCAAAATAATGTGGTCTACGCTGGCTGCCATGGCGCGTTTAACCTGAATCTCGAGTAAATTCGGGTCGGTCACACCACCTTCTAAGGTCATACCACTGGCGCTCAAAAATAGGGTTTTACCGCGTATCTCACGAAAAAAATGCTCGGCTTGCGGTCCGACAAAGGTATGCGAAACTTCGCGCAGAATCCCACCGCAACACATCACGCTTAAATCTGGTAGCAAAGACGCGGCTTCATTGACCGTCTCGAGTCCGTTGGTCATGATCGTTAAATGCTTATGGCGCAAGTGCTTGACCATTGCCGACACGGTTGTGCCAGCCTCGAGAATAATAAAATCGCCATCTTTAATAAAGTTCTGGGCGGCGTACTTAGCAATTTGTTCTTTTTGTTTTTTATGGACTTGGCGTTTGGCAAAATAAACTGGCTCATTGCTGTTTTCGCTTTCGGCTTGGATTGCACCACCACGCACAAAACGCAATTTTCCTAGCGTCTCGAGGGTTTTTAAGTCACGGTAAATGGTCATGTGTGAAACCGCAAATTGCTGGCTCAGTTGTTCGGCGCTGACCATACCTTGGGTCACAACCAAGTCGGCAATCATCGCACGGCGTTGTTCGGTTAGAATTTTATTGGTCGCAACACGCTGCATGAATAACCGTCAGAATAGCGCAACCAAGGCGGTCTGGTCAAACCACGCTCGAAGTTGTCAAGACGTTAAAATTTGTTATATATTGTGATAAATTGTTCTCAAGAAGGAATTCATAAAATGATTGATTGCCTAAAGCACTTTGATTTAACCAGCGCTCAAATAGATGCCATGCCACTGACCGAACGCCGTCTGAGTCAACTCGAAAGTTGTTTTGCCGATGTGACGGCTTACCGTACTGCTCTGCTGCAAAACGACCCAATTGTTTACAGCGTCTCGAGTTATGAACCCGCCAATGGCAATGGCGATTTACACATTGGGCTTGGGCGAATCATGCCTGGTAAAATCGGCAACGAATACTATTTAACCCGTGGTCATTTGCATTCTTGGCGTGAAGCCGCCGAAATTTATATTGGTCTAAGCGGCACTGGGCAAATGCTGCTCGAGGGTCAAGATGGTACTGCCTCTAGTCTGACACTGACCCAAAACAGCTTTGTCTATGTACCTGGTCATACAGCGCACCGCACGGTCAACACTGGCTCGAGTC
>JANNEE010000394.1:0-4736 GCA_031388325.1 Deinococcales bacterium | reverse complement strand
GCAGATTGGCTTCTAAGTTATTTTTACCTACTAACTCGAGTTTGCTCTCTTGTCCCAATAATTGCCCAACCAGATTCAGGTTGCCACCAAAACCTTGCTTGGTATTCCAAGTTAAATCGCCTAGGGCGGTGAGTTGAGAATCCAAATAAACAATCGGCGCATTAAGTTTTAATTCGGCTCGAGACAAGCTCAGCAGCCCCCCCTCGAGAACCCCCGAAAGGGCTTGTCCCGCTAAGTCCAAGCGCCAGTTTTGACCATCAAAAGTGCCTTTGATTTGCGTATCTGGAGCAATTAAGCCAAGTTGGGCTGTGCCGAGTACCCCAAAAGTGTTTAGGTCTGGTTTTTCAAAAGTTCCTGTTAGGGTATAAGCAAGTTTAGCAGGGGCGAATTCAAACCGACTTTCAGCGCTGCCTTGTAAATCCAAAGTCGGGTACAGTTCCCCCGCGCTTAGCACCGTCGCATCGGTTCTGGTGATGGCAGTATTCTCGAGTTTCACGACTGGTTTTGTCAGTGTTCCAGCCAGTACAACATCCCCTAGCACTGTGGCATCTAAACCCTGCACCACGAGGTCAGTTTGACCATTAACGCGGATTTTGCCACTCAGTACACTCCCCAGCCAATTGTCTTGAGGTTTGAGGTTCAACACACCATTGGCAAATTCTGGACTGCTAATTTTGTAGTTACCATCGCCCAAACCAGCTAACGAAATAGTTTCGGGTAATTGAGGTAATTTCACCTCGAGTTGTCCAAGTAAATTCGGTAACGTCCCCTCGAGTTGTCCTTGCACTCGAGCAATTGGCAGTTCGGCAAGACCATTAAAACGAATAGTCGGGGTTTTAGAAAGAATTTCGGCAGCCCCCCAAGCAAAACTGCCTTTGCCCGTACCCGATAAAAATGCCTTGCCGTTCAAGACAGGATTGAGCAATTGCCCTTTGGCTTCAAGGTTGCTGCTGATAAACCAAGTTTCATTTTGTAAACCAGCGTTAAGAACTTCCAAACTGGCACTAACTTCTGGCTCGAGCAACGCACCGGTTAAGTTCAATTTGCCAGACAACAAGCCTTTAACCCCTAAAGTCCCCAGTCGTCCTGCATCAAGTTTATTCAGTTCAGCTTGCACTTTTAGGGTGGCTTTACTCGTCTCGAGTGGATTTTGGATTTTGGCTTCAATTTGGCTGCTGCCGTTTAACACCTCGAGTTTTAGATTGGTCTCGAGTAATTCTGGACTGAGTTCGGCACTGCCTTGAACCCTTGCCTTGCCCAGTGTGTCCACGGTTGCTACAACATCAAGATTGGGACTGCTGACTGCCCATGTGCTGCCCTCTCCCGAAGCGGCAAACGAACCAGAAAGACGTATCTGCTCGAGTTCCTTGGGTAAAAGATTATCGGGTAAGTACGTTTCAAGCGCGAGGTTCTTGGTTGTACTGCTGGCTTTCCAAGTGCCATTGTTCCAAGTACCCTGAGCGTTCAAAGCTGTGCCAGCCAAACCTAAGTCGGCTTGATTGTTTTTATAGGTCAGTTTCAGACTCGAGTCTAAGACCTTATCTATACTCGACAGTAACCCCGAAAAAACAATTTGCGGATTTGTCCATTGCCCAGTCGCCTCGCCTTGTCCCTCGAGCCAAACAACTTTGGGTTTGCCATAAAAAGCTCCAACATCCACGCGCTCTAACTCGAGTTTTGCCTCGAGTTGTTGCCCAATTTGACTGGGTAGGGTAGCTTTTAGGTTTAAGTCACGCCATGTGCTGATAATCTCGAGTTCGTTGCGCCCAAGAATTTTTAAGCCGCCAGACTCCCCAAATAACTGTCCGAGGACATTCAAACCACCCGAAAAACCAGCTTTGGTGTTCCAAGCCAGATTGCCCGAAGCAGTTAAACGATTCTCCTCAAAAATAATTGGTGCATTAACCCTGACATTAGCGCTCGAGACAAAACTCAGACCCCCTCCAATAACCCCAGAAAGCGCTTGTCCAGCCAAGTTCAAACGCCAATTCTGACCATCGAACTCTGCTTTTAGGGCAGTGTTTGGCGCAATCAAGCCAAGACTGGCTTCTTGCAGTACACCCTTGGCGCTGATTTTTGGCTGCTCGAGTGTCCCAGCCGCCACCCAAGTTAAATCGGTAGGTGCAAACGCAAAAGTGGTTTTGGCAGTGCCTAGAAGCTCGAGTTTGGGCAAAATCTGCCCAGCCCCGAAAGCCACAATATCTGTGCCAGTCAGCTTGAACTGCTCGAGTTGTAACGCTCCATCGGCATATTTAGCACTGCCAGATGCCTTAAAACCAGCCGCGCTAGCCGCAATATCGGTGATGCTTAAGGTATTTTTCTGGTACTCGAGTTTGGCTTTGGCACTTCCAGCCAGACCCGCAATGCCTTGTAAATTTGCAATCTCGAGTGTGCCAACAGCACTTAAATCCGAGATTTTACCGACGGCAATTATGGTGGCTGCATCCCATGTGGCATTGGCTTTAAGGTCGTCACCACGAATGGTTGCTGTCAGTTCAGAATTTTTGTCTAAGTACAAACCACGCAAATTCAAATCCAGAACGCGGTTATTGGTCGCGAGTTGGCTGCCAGTAATCAGACCCGTCAGTTGCCCAAGTTCCAGTGATGCGTTTAAGTTCGGGTAAACCACCCCAGAGATACCATAGTCCAGATTTAAGGGTGTAGAACCACGTAAGGTTGTTGTCACCGAGCCGCGACTGGCTTGCAGCGTGCCATTGGCACTTGCGCCAAAACCTCGGGCTGCTTGAATGTTTAGATTCGCCTCGAGCTTGTTGGGGTCAAACATCGGCAATTCAATTTGTCCACTTAAACGCCCACTAAAATCCAAAGCAAAAAGCCGTGCCAAACGCAAATCTAAATCGAGTTTAGCGGCTTTGAAACCCGTGTTGGAAACTTCAAAACTCGAGAGACTCGAGCCAGTTGCCACCTCACCTTTGGCATTCCAGACGGTGTTTTTAAGACTTCCAGCCAGATTTAAGCGCACGGCTTGTTGGTCTAATTGCGTATTCTCGAGCGAAGTTTTGAAGCCCAAAACCCCAGCCTCCCAAGTTGCCTGAAAGCCAGCCGAACCTGCTTTAAGCCCTGTTTGCAATTCCTTGGGCAAGGTTGCAAGCAGTGGTGCTAATGCCAAACGCCCATTGGCTTGGGCTTTTTCAAGGTTGCCAGAGCCTTTTAATTGCAATAAACCCGTGGTTTCAAGACTTAGGTTAGGACTTGCTAACGCACCCGTGACTCGAGCCGTTGCCGTGCCAACTTGGTTAAAAGCCGTGTAGGCTAAACCAAGCTGACCACTCCAAGACTCAGCCGCAAAACGCAATACCCCAGCAGGGTTTTCGAGGCGAAAACGCAAACCATCTTGCAGTGCAATTTGAAAAGGCATGACTTGCGGATTTAATATCAGTTCGCCGTTACCAAGGTTTTGTTTGTAGATGAGCAATTCCAGTTGCCCTTGTCCGCGAAAGTTCGAGAGATTAAATCTAGCCTTGCCACGAATCGGCAGTTCGGATTTTTCGGTTTCAAGTTCAAGCACCGTACTGAGCGGAAAAAGCCATTTGCTAGACTTGATTTGAACAGGCAACGCCCCACCAATTTCGCCCTTAAAAGCATCATTCTCGAGCCAAGTGGCTGTAATCGGAAACCCTGCTAGATTGCCGTTTAAGTTGCCCCGCAAAGATTTTTTATTCAGTGCAAGCTGCCCTGAAATTGTGGTTTTTGTTTGACTGAGTGCAGTTACCTCTAAATTTCTTAACTCCACCGAAGCCAGACCGTTAGAGCCATAAACAATTGTGCCTTGTCCTTTAGCCGTGTCTTTTGCCTCGAGTCGAGCCTGAAAAACCGTGTTCTGACCTTTTAGATTGGCATTCAATTGCAGATTTGGCAACTTCGCAATCACTCCTATGTTGTATTGCAACTCAGGCAAACCAACCATGCCGTTTATCGCCACGTTGGTTTGTAAATACTCTGGTAATTTCACCCCAGCTAAACTCGAGAGACGTGTCGGCAAATAACCAGTCAGACGCAAATTCTGCCAATTTCCAGAAGCGCCCAAACGCCAATCAGACCCAACCGCCGTTGCCTCGAGACTACCGCGCCAGTTTTTAGTTGGTTGCTCAAAGTTCAGTCCTAAACTTCCCTTGGCACTGATTTTGGCATTTTCGCCTCGAGCCGTGGCATTTATGGGCAGTGAAAAACGAGTCTCGAGATTCTGACCACGTACATTCCCAGAAATCTGCCCAGCCCCAATGGTAGCATTTGCTTCTGGGTGCTGGATTTTGCCAGATTCAAAATTAGCGGTAAAATTCTGGCTTTGTGCGATTGTGACCGTGCCACTAATTTGATTAAGTTTAGCGTTAGCCTCAAAGCCAGTCGCCTCGAGTTTGGCTGCCTTAAAACGAATCGGTAAGCGCTCCAAAACACCTTGACTTGTGGCACTTAGACCCAAAGCCGTCACCAATCCCGCCGATGTCTGCGCCGTGGCACGTTCGGCTCGAGCTTCTAAATCTAGGGCATTACCGTTTAGATTCAGCACCCCACTGGCATTAGCAATTTGGGTTTTGACCCCTGAAAAAGCCCCTGTGGCACTCGAGGCATTAAACCGAATGATGTTTTTATTGTTCTGCTGAACAAAATTAGCAGTTACCCCCCCAGCCGAAATAGGACTCCCCCCGAATACCCCCGAAGCAGTTTGGGCAGTGGCACGAACTTCTAGTCTCGAGCCGCGCTGTTCAATCGTGCCG
>JANNEE010000393.1:0-2057 GCA_031388325.1 Deinococcales bacterium | reverse complement strand
ACGCGACCCCTTATTTGAACGAGCATACAGGTTGCCATAAAAAAACCCAACAGCCTAGGGCTGTTGGGTTGAACCAAAACTTAAGCGGCTGCGGCTGCGGCGGCTTTGGAACGGTTAATGGCTTTAGCCAAACGGCTCTTTTTACGAGCAGCGGTGCGTTTGTGCATTACACTGCCCTTGGCAGCTTTGTCAATTAAACTCTTGGCACGTTGGGTCAGGGTCACAGCCTCGGCTGTACCTTCGGTATTGGCGACCAAGGCTTTTTTTACAAAAGTCTTGATTGTGCTTCTGACCGCACGGTTGGCGGTACGGCGCTTAATGCTTTGGCGATGACGCTTTTCTTGTGCCATACCACGACGCTTAGATTTAACAACCTTGCGTTCCTTGCGGGTCTTGGGCTTTTTGACTGCTGGTGCTGCTCCTGCCATAATTACTCCTTCGCGCTTAAAAAAGCGGCGGACAAATAAATTGCCCGAAGCGAAATTTACCAAGTCTTAGCAAATCCGCACTCGAGGTGACTCGAGTACCACAAACTGGGTTTGACCAATTTGGGCTTGGGGAGCTTAGCATAAGAATCTGAAATTGTATACTGACTTATGAATTCCTGGCTCTTAAAAACCGAACCCGATGTTTTTTCCTACACCGACTTAGAACGCCTCGGCTCGAGTCCGTGGGATGGAATACGCAACTACCAAGCCCGTAATCACTTACGAAGTATGAAATTAAATGATTTAGCCCTGATTTACCACAGCAGCAGCAATCCACTCGGAATTGCTGGTATTGCTAAAATCATCCAAACCGCCCACCCAGACGAACTTCAATTTGACCCAGAAAGCCAGTATTTTGACCCCAAAAGCCCAAAAGAAAACCCACGTTGGAGTCAAGTTATTCTCGAGCCAGTGCGCCAACTGCCCTTTCTCGAGTTAAGTGTTTTACGTGCCGAACCAAAACTCGAGGGAATGCTAATTCTACGAAAAGGCAATAGGTTATCAGTCACACCAGTCGAAAAAAAGCATTACCAGCATATTTTAGCAATGGCAAAATAAACTTCACCTTTTGCCCTTTGCCTTTTTTCCCTTTTTCCCTTACGCTCTTAGCCATGAGCCAAGCCATCTTAGAAAACCTAAGCAACAAACTTACCCCAGAAATCAAAGCCGACCTAAATGCCGTGATTGGATTAGAATTTGATGGCGTGCCGTACACCTTTGATGCCCGCAAAGAAGGGACTGGTTTACTGGACGGCGCACCCGTTGCCCACGGACTGACCCCACGCATCAGCATCAAAGCCTCGAGCAGTGACTTTGCTAAAATCATGAGCGGTGAACTGAACCCAATGATGGCTGCCATGACAGGTAAACTCAAAATAGAAGGCGACATGGGCTTTGCAATGCAACTCACCAAGTTGTTCGGTTAAACCATGCTGATTTACGGACGTAATCCCGTACTCGAAGCCCTGCAAAGTGGCGCGGTGACTCGAGTCTACGCGGCTAACGGCATCGAACGCGCTTTTGCTAAAGAACTCGAGCAATTGTGCCAAACCGCCGATATTGGCTTGGAATGGCATCCACGAATCGAACTTGACCAAGCAGTTCAAACCGCCCAACACCAAGGTGTGGTGGCAGAAATCGAAGAGACCCAGTGGAGTCAGTTAGAGGATTGTTTTGAACTTGCCCAAACTCGAGGGCAAGAACTGCTGCTGGTGCTGCTTGACGGTATTACAGACCCGCACAATTTTGGAGCAATCATCCGTAGCGCCGAGGTTCTTGGGGCGCATGGTGTGATTGTCGAAGAACGCCGTAGCGCCCCGTTAAGTCCAACCGTGGTTAAAGCCAGTGCAGGCGCGACAGCCCATTTGCCTTTGGTGCAAATCAAGAACTTACCGCGTCTAATAGACCAATTGAAAGAACAAAACATTTGGGTTTATGGCGCAGCCGGCGAAGCCAAAAGCACAATTGCCAAACTTGATTTTAACCGCCCAATCGCCCTGGTCATCGGTTCAGAAGGCGATGGTTTACGCCGCTTGGTGCGTGAAAAATGTGATGAGCTACTAAAAATCG
>JANNEE010000392.1:0-1535 GCA_031388325.1 Deinococcales bacterium | reverse complement strand
CGAATTTTTGTACAATTTGGCTCGAGCCGAGAGTACGATTGAACCAAGCGAATTATTTGCCAATGCGGCTGGGCGCGAAAAACTCAAAACCAATCCAATTGGAACAGGACCATTCAAGCTCGGGGCTTGGAATCGTGGGGTCAATGTGCGCTTGGATCGTCATGCTTACCATGTGGCAAACTTGCCGTATTTAGACAATGTGACTTTTCGCTTTTTGGGCGATGACCAGAACGCCAAAATTGCTGGTTTGCGCTCGGGCGATATTGATGTGATTGGTTATAACGTTCCTGCCGAACAAGTCGAAAGCCTGAAAAAAGACTTTAATGTGCTGGTTGGTAGCTCGAGTGGTGAAATTACAGTTTCGATGAACAATAAACGCAAACCCTTTGATGATATTCGGGTGCGTCGGGCATTTACCGCCGCCATGGATAAAAAAGCCATTGTCCAAGGTGGGTTTTTTGGCTACGGGGCTTTGATTGGCAGCTTTAATTCACCCGGTCAGCAGTATTACATTGACCTCAATAACCGCAATCCATACAACCCAGAACAAGCCAAAAAATGGTTAGCCCAAGCTGGTCAGACCAACTTGAAAGTCAAATTTACAGTAGCCAACGAATTTCCCATCGAACGCCGTACCGCCGAAATTTATGCCCAGCAACTCGCCAATGTCGGTGTGACCGCCGAAATCGAACTTGTGCCATTTAACACTTGGATTCAAAAAGTCTTTTTGAACAAAGATTACGACATGACGATTATTGGACATGCCGAATCCTTTGACTTAGACCGTTATGCCCGCGACGGTTATTACTTCAATTGGAATAATGCCCCGTACAAAGCCCTCAACGACAAAGCCCTTGTTGCCAGCACCGATGCCGAGCGCTACCGTTTGTATGCCGCGATGCAAATTATGCTTGCCGACCAAGTTCCTGGTATCTGGGCATTTAGCGCCCCGTATATCGCTGCGACCCGTAAAAATGTTTACAATTGGTGGAATGGTCAACCGACACCGAACGCTAACGCTGTCCGCGTCTTCAAAACCAAGTAAGCTCGAGAATGATGGGATGAAAGAGGAAATCTCTCTTTCATCCCATTTCTTTTTCTGCTCTTCTCGTACAATGCCTTTATGAGTCAGACCGCCGAAGCTGGAAAATGGGCAACTTTTGCCGAAGGTAAAGAAGCCATAGAATTTATGACCTTATCCGAACTCGAGACTTGGAGTGGTCAGACCCAACCAAGTTTATTACCTTTTTCGGGTTGGGCAATACCAATTGGGTTAATTCTTTTTTTTGCTTTGCAGTTCAATCCGGTTCTGCAATTACTAGCGCTTTTGGTGTCGTTGTATGGGGCAATTGCGGTGTTTATGAACCGCTCAAAAGCCGCCGAATACAAAGCCGAGTTGTACCGCCGTTGGGTGCAGGACAAAGCGGCTGAAATGGAAGAAAGCAACGAAATTTGAATCTCAGCCTGAACCTTCAGGGGCTACTTTATTCGTCAGATGACTCCCGAGTATACTGCCCCATGATCATCGATGGACA
>JANNEE010000374.1:0-25335 GCA_031388325.1 Deinococcales bacterium | reverse complement strand
CGAGAATCCCAAAAACACTGGTCAGTTCGTCACGTAACCACAATCCAGTTGGTGTACCGCGAAACAAATGAAAATGAGAACAGAATATCCGCCAGACTTCGCGGTGGTTGGGGTTAGACTTGATTTGCTCGAGCGGCACACCTTGCGAGTACAACATCCGAAAGACATAATGGTCGGGAATCACCAACAATTCGGCAGGGCTGCCAAAACGCTGGTTGTTGGCTAACGAGACCACATCCACATGACCGTGCGGACAAATAAGCGGTAGGCTCGAGATAGATTGATACAATTGCCTTGCCAAAGCCCGTTGGCTTGGCTCTGGGTCAAAACAGCGGTCTGGATTCATACGCCGGTAAACGCTCCAAAACCGCCATCTACGCTAATAATCGTGCCGGTCACAAATTTGGACTCACTCGAGACCAACCATAAAAGGGCGCTTTCTAAATCCTCTGGGTTGCCAAATCTGCCTTGTGGGGTGTGATTTAGGATGCTTTGGGCGCGTTCGGTACTCGAGCCGTCGGGATTATAAAGCAGATATTTATTTTGTTCGGTGCTAAAAAACCCCGGAGCGATGGCATTAACCCGCACCCCAGCCCCGTACTCGAGGGCAAGATGGGTAGCAAGCCATTTGGTAAAGTTTTCAACCGCAGCTTTGGCGGCGGCATAACTGGCAACTCTGGTCATAGGGCGTTCGGCAGCCATCGAAGAAATGTTGATGATGCTACCAAGTTTGGCTTCGGCAATATCCTTGCCAAAGACCTGACTAGCCAAGACTGTGCCGTGAAAATTAAGATTCATTACATACTGCACAGCTTCCATGTCTATTTCAAAAAAGCTGCGGTCTGGGGCGCTGCTGGCACTCGGGCGGTTGCCACCAGCCCCATTGACCAGAATACTGATTTTGCCTAAATCGTTGTGAATCGCGGCTTTGGTGGTCTCGAGCGAATCGCGGTCAAGCACATTGGCGGCATAGGGGTAAACCGTGTAGCCCTGCTCGAGTAGGCAGGCGGCGGCAGCCTTGGCACTTGGCAGGCTGCTGCCAAGCAGCGCAACTTTAGCCCCGGCTCGAGCCAGCGCGGCACAAAAATGCTTGCCGAGTACGCCACTGCCACCTGTTACCACTGCGATTTCTTGACTTAAATCGGTCATGCCTTGATTCCCCTTTATTTTTCTTCTATTCGAGTCGAAGCCCTGATACAAAGTTTTGCACGTAGCACAAGGCTTGGCTCGAGAATTGTTAAGCCTTCGAGTCTTTGCATCAATAGTCTGGCGGCGATTTTGCCAATCTCTAAACTAGGAACGGTTGCCGTGGTTAGGGGCGGCGATACCAAGGCAGCAAATGGAATATCACCAATCCCCGCCACCGCCACATCTTCGGGGATACGGACACTTAAATCCCGTGCCACTTTCATTAAACCCATTGCCGCAAGGTCGTTGTACGCCAGAATTCCATCGGGGCGATTTGCGCCCATCAGTAACGTTCCAGCCAGACTTTCGCCACCTTCTATATTGGGCGAAGGTAACTGATAAATCATGCTTGGTAAGCCAGCCTCGAGCAGCGCATCCAAATAACCACGTTGGCGCTCGGAATTAACCCAGAAGGCTGGACCTGCCAAGAAAGCAATCTGTTTGCGTCCAGTCGTGATTAAATGCCGTGTCAGCTGGAATGCAATCTCGTACTCATTTGAAACCACACTCATGACTTGCCCGCCAGGGAAACGTCCGATAGTCACAATTGGTTTTTGCAGTGCCAAAGCGCGAATATCGGTATCGGATAACCTCGAGCCAGCCAGTACCAAACCGTCTACTCGAGCCGCAAGGGTCTCTATTAAATCGCGTTCACGATTGGGGCGTTCTTCGGCATCGGCAAGCAGTACCGTATGGTTTTTAGCGTCGGCTTCGTGGCTAATACCTTTGACTACGGCGGCATAATATGGGTTAGCAATATCTAAAATAACCACGCCAAGTGCATGGGTTTTACCTGTGCTGACCGAACGAGCATGAGGGTTCGGCTTAAATTCGAGTTTTTCTACCGCACTTTTGACCCGCAGTTCAACGGCTGTTGAAAAGCGTTTGGTGTTATTGATGATTTTAGAAACTGTTGAAACCGAAACTTCGGCTTCTCGAGCCACATCTTTAATCGTAATCATGCCTACCTCAGTGTATAACAACCGCCAAGCAGATGAAGTCATGGAAAAAAACAGAAAAACGGTTTTCTTTTTCAAACTATAACAGTCTCGAGTCTAACTGTAAAGACTTTTATAATCGGCAGCCCGAATAAGATATATCTAGGTTTTGAATAAATAGCTTTTAGAACGTACAATTTATGCAAGTAATGCTTGGCTTAAACCAGCCCATACATAATACCCAGCCAAAAGACCGCAAAAATGCAATCTAGCAATTGACACCTAAACAAGCCAGTGCTATATTCATTCATGAAACCACTTTCCCAAATTTTTATCTATTTACCATTGTCAGGCGTGTAGCAATTTCGAGGAGCTTTTGATGTTGACCCCAACTGCATTACCAACAGCAAAAAAATCAGTTGT
This sequence comes from Deinococcales bacterium, assembly GCA_031388325.1. GTDB lineage: Bacteria > Deinococcota > Deinococci > Deinococcales > JAAFIG01 > JAAFIG01. The sequence continues at coordinate 22,786 of JANNEE010000374.1, read as the reverse complement.
CTCGAGACTGGTCTATGCCATCTGGCAACACCGTACCTTGTACTTGATGCTGTTTCCGGGTCTGCTGTATTTTATTGTTTTTCGTTACGGACCACTGTGGTACACGCAAATTGCTTTTAAGGATTTCAGTCCTATCCTTGGTGTCGAAGGCAGCCCGTGGGTTGGTTTTAAGTATATTCTCGAGTTTTTTAATTCCTATTATTTCTCGCAACTGATGACCAATACTTTAATTATCAGTCTGGCAAAACTGATTTTTGGTTTACCCTTAGCGATTATTCTAGCCATTGCTTTTGCAGAAACACGTTTGCGGTTTTTGCGAAGCTCGGTACAAACCATTACTTATTTGCCGCACTTTTTATCATGGATTGTGATGGCTGGTGTCTTGTTGGCACTTTTTTCGCCGTCCGAAGGCTTGGTCAATAAAGGCATGGGCTTAGTCGGTCAAGACCCAATCGCTTTTTTAACCGACCCACGTTATTTTGTGGCTATTTTGGTTGGCTCAGATGTTTGGAAAGAAACAGGCTGGAGCGCAATTTTGTACTTAGCTGCTTTAATGTCCATAGACCCGTCCTTATACGAAGCTGCGGCGATGGATGGCGCAACCCGTTGGCAACGTATTTGGCATATTTCGCTGCCCGGAATGCTCAATGTGATTGTCTTGGTTACCTTGCTGCGTTTGGGCGGAATTTTAGATGCTGGCTTTACTCAAGTTTTCGCACTTTATTCGTTACCTGTCTACAGCGTTTCAGACATTATAGACACATGGGTGTACCGTCAAGGGATTCAAAATTTCCAACTGAGTGTTGCCGCAGCCGTAGGCTTATTTAAGGGCGTAATAGGTTTAATTTTGGTTGTGGTTGCCAACCGAATTGCCCGTAAAGTGGCTGGAACAGGGTTGTACTAAGTTTTTACTCGAGAAGAAGGAGGTGTAAAAATGGTCAAATCATTTGGGTCTCGGGGTGATAAAGTCTTTGATTTTGGATTAAATTTTTTTCTTATTCTGGTTTTAATTGTTACGATTGTGCCTTTAAGTTATGTGGTTATTATTTCGCTTAAACCCCTGGTGATGCCGAACCAAGCTACGCCATTGGTTTCTTTTGGGGCGTACATTGAACTGCTGGCACAACCCAGTTTTTTAAGGGCTGCCTTAAATAGTTTTGTGTTGTTGGTTGGTGGTGTAACGCTAAATATGGTTTTGACTACCCTAAGCGCCTTTGCGCTCTCGAGGAAATCCCTACCCGGGCGCGGGGTGATTCTGGCGTTTATTCTGTTTACCTTTTTATTTAATGCTGGCTTGATTCCGCAGTTTTTGCTGATTAAAAATCTTGGCTTACTTGATTCTCTGCCAAGTGTGGTGCTTCCTGGAGCAATCAGTGTCTACAACTTACTGATTATGATTGCCTTTTTGCAAAACCTGCCAGAAAGCCTCGGCGAAGCAGCCCGCATAGACGGGGCTTCTGAGTTCCAAGTGCTTTGGTACGTGATGCTGCCGCTTTCTAAACCAATCCTTTTAACTGTCGGACTTTTTTATGCAGTCAACAACTGGAATGAGTTTTTCTTACCAATTCTATTCTTATCCGATAAAGACCTGATGCCGTTACCCGTGGTGCTGCGTGATATTTTATCGTCCTTGAATTCTGCCGAATACGTGGATGGAAACCGTCAAGCCACAATTGCGCCACCTGACGCAATCAAAATGGCAGCCGTGGTGCTAACTACTTTACCCATGCTGATGGTTTACCCGTGGATTCAAAGTCATTTTACCAAAGGTGTGTTGCTGGGTGGAGTCAAGGAATGAGCTTGACTTCTTGAGCCTATATTGTGTGGGGGTGGCAGGATGAACTGAAAAAACTCGAGTCGAATTGCTGTAAAAAGTATTAAGGAGAAATTTATGAAACGTTCAATTAAGAAAACCGCCTTCGTTAGTGCCATCACCGCTTGCCTTGCCCTAAGTGGGCTTGCGCTCTACAGTTCCGCCCAAAATGCTGTGACCGATTTAACTGTTTGGCTACCTGCTGGAGCGCCAGAAGCAGGTCCACCACCCGCCGACTGGGAAGTCTATAAAATCATCCGCGAGAAACTGAACATTAACTTAAAACTGGTGGTTGCCCCAATTGGTGCAGAAGGTGAAACCAAACTTGGTGCGTTGGCTGCGGCTAACGACTTACCAGATTTATTCGAGATGCGAAACCGCAATCAGTTTTTTCAGTTGGCAGGGCAAGGCTTACTTGGCAATGTCAAACCAATTGTTAAATTTATGCCACAACGCAACTTAGAACGCTACAAAAATGATGACCTAAACTTATTGGCTACCGTCAACGGCACAATGGTTGGTTTGCAAGAAGCCCAGCTTTTGTATAAGCGCACATCGTTACTCATTCGTCAAGACTGGCTCGATAAACTTGGGCTAAAAACCCCGACTACCCTAGCCGAATTTATGAATGTTGCCAAAGCCTTTACCGAAAAAGACCCAGACGGCAACGGCAAAAACGACACTTACGGTCTTGGCATTAACTCCGATTGGACACCGGGCGGCTTTGACATCATTTACGGCGCATATGGCACAGTAGGCAACTGGAATTTAGGCAGTGCTGCCAGCTTTAAGCTGAATGCTCGAGAAGCCAATTACCGTAAAGCCACCGAATTTGTGAATACTTTAATTGAGGCTAAGGTTGTAGACCCCGATTGGCCCACCTTAAAAACCAATGATTTCCGCAACCGTTGGAAGCAAGGCAAGTACGGAATTTTTGCCGAGGATTTCTGTGCCGCGATGTGCAGCTTTAACTACGCCCCGTTCGATGCCAGTAACCCAACAGGCGCACTAAAAACCTTGCAACCACCCGTCGGACCAGATGGTAAATCCTCGAGCGGTACTTTTGCGGCGGCTGGAACATTACTGACCGCCTCGAAAAAAGCGATTGATGCAGGTAAAGGACAAGCCATTGCCCGTCTGCTCGAGTGGGCAAACAGTGGCGAAGGGTATTACTCACTTGCCTTTGGTAAGCGCGGCTTAAACTATAACCTCGATAGGAATGGTGTGGTAACCGCCGCCGGAATCGAACCTGCTAATCTTTATAATTCGGCAAATTTCCTGAAATTTACGCACATGCGTAATCTTGCTTTGAATGGTCGTCCTAAAGAATTGGCAGCCCGTTACCCAATTTTTAAGACCAGCAATGGACGCACCATCACCCCAATGGATTTCTACCGTGCTTCGTTTGCCACACCGCACACCAACATCATCAGCACTTTCTTGATTAAACCAGCCAGCAACCAAGCCGATTTAGACAGGTACATCAACGAGAACCGTATTCAATTCCAATTGGGTCAAAAACCAATTAACGACACCACTTGGAATCAATTTGTAAACGGCTTAAATAGCCTTCGTGCCAACGAATACGAAGCTACTGCCAAGCAAACCCTGATTACGGCTGGATTTTTGAAGTAAACCACAATCTCGAGTCTTGGGGGCATCTATTGCCCCCTATTTTTTTCTAGGAGTTAGACAATGAATGCCCCTGTTCGTTTTGCAGTTATTAACATCAATCATGGTCATATTTACGGGCAGGTGGCGCATCTTGTCAATGCGGGTGCAGAATTTGTGGCGTTTTATGCGCCCGAGCCAGACCTTGCGACAGCCTTTGCCGCCCGTTATCCCAATGTGCGCCAAGCAGTTTCCGAAATTGAATTACTCGAGGATCAAACCATTGATTTAATTGTCACTTCGGGAATCCCCAGCACTCGAGCCGCCTTGGGTATTAAAGCCATGCGGCACGGCAAAGACTTTATGACTGATAAGCCCGGGTTTACAACTTTAGAGCAACTCGAGGAGGTGCGAAAAGTCCAAGCCCAGACCAAGCGGATTTATTCGGTCTGTTACTCGGAGCATTTTGAAGTGGCGAGCGTCGTTAAGGCTGGCGAATTGGTGGCGGCTGGGACAATCGGACGGGTTGTACAAACCCTTGGAATCGGTCCACACAAAACCAATTTAGTCACTCGTGCGCCGTGGTTTTTTGAAAAAAGACATTACGGCGGAATCCTAGCCGATATTGGCTCACACCAAGCTGAGCAGTACCTGTTTTTTACAGGGGCAACCAATGCCGAAGTGGTTTCGGCGCAAGTTGCCAACTATAAGCACCCAGAGTACCCGCAGCTTGAAGATTTTGGTGAGGTTTCATGGCGTGGTACAAACCAAAATGGCGAAACCAGCCATGCCTATGTGCGCCTTGATTGGTATACCCCAGATGGACTTGGGGTCTGGGGTGATGGTCGCTTGGTGGTTCTCGGCACAGAAGGTTACATCGAACTGCGAAAATATGTAGACCCAGCCGGACGTGAAGGCGGCGAACACCTGATTCTGGTAGACCAAAAGGGGATGCAGTATATTTCCTGTAGTGGTGGCGATTTACCGTATGGGCGCGAGCTTGTCTACGACATTCTGCACCGCACCGAAACCCATATGCCACAATGGAGGTGCTTTTTGGCTGCCCAGATTTCACTCGAGGCAGAAGAAGCCGCCATTCGTCTAGGCAACCTCGAGAAGCTAGGAAACCCATGACCCAGCATTTAGATGCCCATAACACCAGCCAAGTCTTGCACTTGCCCAAACCCCAAAAACGCCTCAAGGTTGCAGTTATTGGGTGTGGCGTTGGTCGCGCACATGCCCTAGCCTACAAAGCCTTACCAGACCATTTTGAAATTATCAGCATCTGCGATTTGGACACCAAAAAAGCCGAAGCGCTGGCACTCGAGGTTGGAGCAAGCGGCTTTACTGCCGATTACACGGCGCTGCTCGAGCGTTCAGAACTTGATGTGGTCGATATTTGCACCCCGCCACACCTGCATGTTCCGATGGTGATACAAGCCATTCAAGCTGGCAAAGACGCGATTTGCGAAAAACCAATTGCAGCTTCACTTGCCGACGTGGACAAGTTAATCGCCCTTGAGAAGAGCAGCCCTAAACGGATTATGCCAATTTTTCAGTATCGTTTTGGCAATGGACTGCAAAAACTCGAGTACCTGCAAAAACAGGGCTTACTTGGTACGGCTCATGTCGCCACGGTCGAAACCCATTGGCGGCGTGGTGCATGGTATTACGAACCCGAGTGGCGCGGCAAATGGGCGACCGAACTTGGTGGCGGACTGCTTGGACACGCGATTCATGCCCACGATATGCTGACTAAAATTTTGGGTCAAGTCAAAACGGTCTATGCCAAAGTCGCTACTCGAGTCAACTCTATCGAAGTTGAAGATTGTGCGGCGGTCACTTTACAAATGCACGATGGTTCATTGGTCAGTTTATCCATGACCCTCGGCTCGAGCGCCGAAATTAGTCGTCATCGGTTTGTATTTTCTGGCGCTACTGCCGAGAGCAACACCCGTCCGTACACCAGTTCTGCCGACCCGTGGGTATTCACTGGCGATAATCCGGAAATTCAAAACAACATCAACACCGCCCTCGAGAATTTTATCGAACAACCCGACGGGTACACAGGGCAATTTCTGCGTTTTCATCAAGCTGTTGAGAATAATTCTGAGTTGCCTGTGACTTTGCAAGATGCCCGCGATTCACTCGAGTTAGTGACTGCGATGTACCGTAGTGCCAGAACTGGTTTAGAGGTGAAATTGCCGATTCTCGAGACTGACGCGGATTACAATAGTTGGTTGCCGTAAATCTATGACCCCAAACGATAAAAGCCAAAACCCGCCGCGTCTCGAGGTGCAGCAGAGCCTGACCGCTATGAATGCTTCTTGGAGTCTCGAGTTGCGTTTTGAACAGATTGCTTTGGCGGGGTTTTCGGGTGTCCATGCGCGTTTGCCGCCGCTCAAGGAACGGGCTGTCTGGCAGCGTTTACTTGGACAGTACAACCTGAGTTTTGGGGCGTTGTTGTTTCCATCTCAACCTTCGGATGTGTCGGCGTTGCTGCTCGAGGCTCAAGATTTTGGTGCGTTGTACGCCAATGCACAGGTGCAAGGACGTTACTTGCATCTTGAGCCGAGTTTGGTACTGCTTGAGAAGATTCTGATGGCAGAAGAACAAACAGGCTTACCATGTTTTATCGAGACGCATCGCGGTACGGTCACACAGGATTTATTGCGGATGCTCGAGATGATTCACATTTTGCCAAATTTGAATCTGACTTTGGATTTATCACACTATGTGCTGGCGGGCGAAATCGGTGCTTGGGTGGTGGATGCCGAACTCGAGACGCATTTTGCCCCATTGTTTGAACGCACCAAAGCCATTCATGGGCGAATCTCGAGTGCTGAACAGATTCAAGTTGGGCTTGACTCGAGTCTGCGCCCGTATTTTCTGGGATGGTGGAAAACAGCGATACAAAAATGGAAATTAAACGCCAAGCAAGGCGATATTCTGCCATTTGTGACTGAGTTATTACCGCCCGAGTATGCAATTACGGTAAATGATGTAGAAACTTTTGACCGTTGGACGGCGGCGCAAGAATTAAAATCAATAGCCGAACAGCTTTGGACAGATTGCGATGATTGATTACCGTGACCCAAGCATTTGGCGGCAAATTTCACAAATGCTTTCAATTCTCGAGCTACGGGTTTCTCCAAACTGTGGGCGTGTGGTGTGCAGCCCAGATTGGAATTGGCGACCTCGGCTAACAGACTTTGACTTGTGGTTGGCGATTAAAGGACGCGGTTCGTTGTTGCTGAACGGGCATTCGTACCGAATCGAAGCGGGTTCACTGCTTTTTTTGCGCCCAAATGACACAGGATTTGCAACTCAGGATATACAGAATCCACTAACGGTGTTGTACCTGCATTTTTCATCGGCTGGACAAATCACACCAGTAAATCTACTGCCCAGTGTGCAAATCAATTTTTTGGACACAAGCCGTCTCGAGTGGCTGCTTGGTCGTTTGGTGGCATTGCAAGCCACGACTCAGCCATTTTCGGTACTCGAGTCCGAACTGATTCTTAAACAAGCCCTGCTCGAGATTTACCGCCAGGATGCAGCCAATCAAGGGATTTTGTCGGCACGGCTTGAGCCTCGCTTAGAACGGGTGATTGCACGGCTACGTAGTCACCCAGAATTGCGCCCGAGCTTAGCAGAAGCTGCATCTTGGGCAGGATTATCGGCTGCCCACTTCAGTCGGTTGTTCAGACAGCAAACAGGCGTAAGTTACCGCGATTACCTTCTTAAAATGCGGCTTGAACGGGCGCGGTATTTGCTCGAGGAAACCAGCATGGGTGTTTCTAAAATTGCTTTGGAATTGGGTTATGAAAACATGGCGCTGTTCTCGAGGCAATTTAAGACTGTGTATGCTGTTACCCCAAGTTCGGTGCGTCAATCTGCGCTTTAGTGCAAGTTTTTCACGGCTCGAGTGATAGCAAAACGCCTGATGGAATGCTTTAATAACTCAGGAGGTCAAGATGAGTTTAGCCACATTCGACCCAAGTCCGTTGTATCAGTTTACGTCCGAGGCTCGAGGAATAAGCGGTTTTGAAGCCCTTAATCAAGCCCAATCAGATTTTTTTCATAGAAATGGCTATTTGGTGGTCAATAACGCCTTTTCGTCACTCGAGGTCAGCGCTGCCCTTGGTGGATTATTAAAGCTGATAGACGGTCGAGTTCCAGAATTTACAGGTCTGCAATTCGAGCCGAGCGCTCAAGCGAATTTAGAAAATTTGTCGCTTGAGCAAAAACAAGATGCGGTCCGTAAACTGATGGGTTTTGTCGGTTTTGAGGCTGCTCTGAACGCCTTGGCAACCCATCCAAAATTATTATCAGCCCTCGAGTCTTTAATGTCGGATAAGCCAGTCCTTTTTCAGGATATGGCACTGCTAAAACCACCGCGTATTGGCACAGAAAAACCGTGGCATCAGGATAACGCCTATTTTAATTATCCGTCCGATACAACCGTGATTGGTGTCTGGATTGCCCTTGACCAAGCCATCCCCGAAAATGGTTGTATGCACATTATTCCTGCTTCGCACACCAAAGGTCCAGTGGTGCATTTCAAGCGCCGTGATTGGCAAATTTGCGATACCGATGTGGCAATCAAAGAAGTTGTTGCCGTGCCGCTCGAGCCGGGCAGTTTATTGTTTTTTCATGGCTTGCTGCATCATGGCACACCGCCAAGTCAGTCGGATAAACGCCGTCGGGCATTGCAGTATCATTATTTGCCACAAAAAGTCATGCCAACAAGTCTCGAGGCTCGTTTGGCAGTTTTTGGCTCAGAGGGCAAGGATGTACAGTGTTAAGGATTTATCCATCATCGAGAATACAGAGTCTAATGTGCATCAAACCATGTATCGCCGTTGCCAATACCGACACCAAGCGGCACAGACAGCAAGAAGGCTTCTTCCATAACACGTTGCACCAAACTCGAGACGATTTCTACCTGTTCAATCGGACTCTCTAAAACAAGTTCATCGTGAACTTGCAGCAGTAACCTTGCGCCGTATGGTTCAAGTTGCGGCTCGAGGTCTATCATGGCGCGTTTAATAATCCCCGCCGATGTACCTTGAATTGGCATGTTAATCGCGGCGCGTTCGGCAGCTTCGCGGACATTAAAGGCTTTGGAACTGATTTCTGGGATGTACCTGCGTCTGCCAAATAAATCTTGGACATAACCGTGTTCGTGGCAATGGGCTTTGGTGCTTTCCAAATAATCTTTGATGCCGGGGTAAGCTGCAAAGTAGCCTTCGATAAAGGCTTTGGCTTGACTGTGACTAATCCCTTCGTCCCTCGAGAGTCGGTGTGCGCCCATGCCATACAGAATGCCGTAATTGATGGCTTTTGCGCCGCGTCGTTGGTCGGTGGTGACAGTCTCGAGCGGGATGTTTAGAATCGCGGCAGCCGTGCGGCGGTGAATATCCTCGTTATTTCTAAAACCTTCGATTAAATTTTCTTCTTGGGTGATGTGCGCCAGAATTCGCAACTCGATTTGTGAATAGTCGGCGCTGATGAGCTTGAAGCCACTTGTAGCAACAAAACCTTTGCGGATTTCACGTCCAATTTCGGTGCGAATCGGAATGTTTTGCAAATTTGGATTGATACTGCTGACCCGCCCTGTGGCTGTGCCAAGTTGATTAAAAACCGTGTGTAAACGCCCAGTCTTGGGATTGACCATATTTGGCAGTGGCTCGAGGTATGTGCCGCGCAGCTTGTTGATTTCGCGGTACTCGAGAATTTGCGCCACAATCGGGTGTTCTTCGATTAATGGTTCTAGCGCCGAAACCGCCGTGCTGCGTTTACCCGTCAATTTGGTTTTTTTACCAGATGCTAAATTAAGTTTGTCGTACAGAATCGTCTCGAGTTGGTCACGCGAATTAACATTAAAGACTTCGCCAGCAAGGTCATGAATAACCCCCTCTATTTGCTGCATTTTACTTAAAAATTGGCTCGAGAGTGCAGCAAAAAAAGGTGCATCTATGCAGATTCCAGTGGCTTCCATTCGGGCTAGGACTTTAGAAACGGGTTTCTCGAGTTCGGTATAGAGCTTTTCAAGTTCTGGTGCAAGTTCGGCTCTGATTTTCTCGAGTAGCGCACGGCTCTGCGCCGCTTGGGTGGCGGTGTCTTTGCTCCAATCTTCTTGCAGGTAACGGTTACAAATCGCTTGGGCATTATTGTTGTTTGGGTCTAACACATATGCCATTAAAAGTGGGTCGTCGCCCGGTTGGGTTTGGGTGGCAATCGCTAGGGCTTTGGCATCAGCCGCGCTAACCTCGCCGCTCGGCACGTAATCTTGCGGGGCAAGACTCGAGCCGTTTTCTGTGGCATACGCCAACTGCACCAAACTCGAGCCAACGGGGTCGTTCGGATTACCCAAGGTAAACGCCCAGACAGCCTCTTGTGGCGGGTTTGTCCACTCGAGCAGCGTTACTTGGCGTAGTTTGACCTCGGGTGCGGCTGGAACGGCTGTACCTCGAGACTCGAGCAGGGTTTGGATTTCTTTTAGCACACTGTTCATTTCAAGGTCACGCAAAAGCGGCAGCAACCTATCGGTATCTGGCAAAAATTGATTGGCAGCCGTTAAATCCATTTGAAGCGGCAAGTCGGTAATAATCCTCGAGAGTTCCATGCTTAGCACCACATTCATATGGCTGTCTTTGACTTTTTGGACTTCTTTTTTGGGTTCGGCGGTATCCAAATTATCCAAGATGTGTTGCAACGTGCCGTTGACCTCGAGCAGTTTGACTGCGCCTTTTGGTCCAATGCCTTTAGCCCCCGGAATGTTGTCGGAACTATCGCCCGTCAGCGCCCGGTAATCCGTCCATTGCTCGACGGTCACACCGTACTTGGCTTTGACCATTTCAGGGGTAATCAAGGTGTCATCTGAGCCAATCACCCGCACTTTATCGGTTAAAAGCTGGTAGGCATCACGGTCGGAGGTCAGGATATAGGCATCTATCCCCTCAGACTCGGCACGTTTGGCAATTGTGCCAATCACATCATCGGCTTCATAACCGGCTAACTCGAGCCGCGTTAAACACATCGCATCGACAATTTCTTTGATGCGCTGAATTTGCTTTGGCAGGTCTTCGGGGGTTTCGGCACGACCGGCTTTATATTCGCTAAACATCTCATGGCGAAAGGTTTTGACGGGCGGGTCAAAGACCACAATCACTGCCCCTTCGTTTTTCTTTAAGCCTTCGCGGAGGTGTTTAAGAATGGTTTTAATAAATCCATAAATTGCATGGGTTGGTTCGCCCTTGGAATTCTGTAGCCTCTCAGAGCCTCGAGCCAGACCAAAATAGCTTCGGTATGCCAAAGCGTGACCATCCACAATAATCACCCGTTTTGGTTTTGTACCACCGCTCATCCGAGGAGTTGGTGGAAGTGGGTCACGGGCTTGTGGTGGGATACCGTGTTCGTCTGGTTCACTCGAGACAAATTCAGTGTGGCTCAAGAGATTTTCGGTTTGTGGGTCGGGCGAGGCAATTTCGGTTGGTGGGTCGGGCGAGGAAAGCACAGGCTCGGGCAAATCGGGCGAGGCATGCCCCGCCGCTACGGTTTGGGTAAACAAATCATCTTGGGTCATGCCTTCAGTCTACAAGATATTATGTCTCGAGCGAAACGACCAGATTATCCTCGAGATTCAACTTTCGCCTGCCCTTAAACCCTTCCAAATTTCTTTTCTGGGGCTGTCCAACGAATCGCTTCCCATTCTGGAGTCAGGGTCATGCGTTGAGCTTGCTTAAACTCGAGACGGGTGGCAATGCTCCAACCCCTGTCGTAATCGAGTTCGTCATTGGTTTGGTGGCATTGGGGAAAAGCGTCCAAATAAATCCTTTTTGACGTAAGGATTTAGCAGCCCTTGGAAAGTACCCTTCGACGTGTTCACGGCTGGTTAAAAATAAAATCACCACGTCAAATAAACCGTCTAAGTGGGTTTCGACAAAAATTTCTGGAATCAGCTTAATTCGGGTCAGGATTTCATCGGGGGCGTTGCAGACACTGACTGAACTACCATGACGAATCTCGAATTTATTGGTGATAGGGGCTTGCGAATTCATATGACCTCCAAGGCAAATACCTTTAATGGGGCTTCTTCGATTTCTGGTACTGGGTAATCTATACCAGACTGTCCAAGCGATTTTAAGAGATTATACCCTCGTTTGGCTTGGTCAAGTCCTCGGGTTATGGCTTGTTTGAATTGTAAGCGACTGAGCTTGGCGTGGTTACAGCACACCAAGAGTAAACCATGTGGCTCGAGCAGTTGCACCGCTTGGTAAACAAGGTCATCGTAATTGTTGGCAGCCGAAAATCTTGAGTGCTTAGAAGTGGCAAAACTTGGTGGGTCGAGGATGATTGCCTCAAAGGTGTCGCCGCGTCTGGCAAAGCGTTTGAACCATTCAAAGGTATCGCCACTGATAAAATCCATGTCTTGCGGTTCGAGGTTGTTTAAGCGGTAATTTTCTTGTCCCCAATTCAATACTTTACGCGATAAGTCCAGATTGACCACGCGGCTCGAGCCAGCCAGACTTGCCACCAAACCAAAACCGCAAGTATAAGAAAAGCAATTCAGCACACGGCTTTTACCGATATTTTGACTTAGCCAAGTTCGGGTCTCGCGCATATCCAAAAAAACCCCGACTGATAAATCCCCACTCGGGCGAATCTGGTACTTTACGCCAGATTCGAGAACCGTAGTTTCTGGGGTCTCTAATCCCCATGCTGCCACTTGTGGCGCAAGGTCTGGGCGGTGGGTGTTGGAGACCACCCGAGCTTCTTTGGGACGGCGTTTAAGGTAAATACTCTGCGGCTTAAAAACCTTGGCTATCGTCTCGAGCAACACCAATTCTTGATTTTGATTTATTTCTTCGTACAGCGATACAACCAGTACATCAGCAAATTGGTCTATGGTCAGTCCCTCAATGGCATCGCCGTTACCATTGACCAACCTGTAAGCGTTGGTGTCTTGGCTTAGCTGCAAAGGTTTTCGTTTGGTTCTTGCCTCGAGTAATTTCTGCTCGAGTTGTTCAAGATTTTGGATTTGGGCGCTTAAGACCATATGGTATAGTCTACACGAAGCCGTCAATAACAGTTTAAAAAGCCATATTTTCGCACAGCACAGGTTTATGTGCTACTGTACTATTTAGCGTATTGATTCATCACGTTTGTGACAGTCTTCTCGAGAAACACGGCTCGAGTGGTGTTGTCACTGGCAGAGTATTCGGTTTTGCGCGAAGTGCATTTGCGTCTGACACAAGTCAGAGTCATCCCTAGCCCTCTTGACAAATTAGCTATTGCCGTAGCAAAGTAATGCACGGAGGTAATACACATGGCAGATCGTATGGGTAAAGCACATCTGGTTCAAGAAGTCGCAGCCAAAGCTGGCGTGACCCGCAAAGCCGCAGGAGCAGCCGTAGACGCAATGATTGGTGCAGTCTTGGCAGGTTCAAAGAAAGGGCATAGCGTTACGCTACCCGGACTCGGTACATTCAGTGTCGTCAAGACCAAAGCTCGGACTGGTGTTAAACCAGGTACCAAAGACAAGATTAAAATCCCAAGTGGCAAACGCTTGAAGTTTAAGGCTTCCAGCACCCTCAAGGGCAAGCTCTAAAAATGGCTTCGTAAAAAAACGCCCAGAAAGGGCGTTTTTTTATCTGTCTGGCGCACCAGTAGGCTCATCTGTCCAGCATCCATTTTTCTAAAGATTTATAGTACGCACCATTTTGTTTCCAGCTTAAAATGGCTTGATTTAAGAACGGCAACATATCCGAGTTCTGAGGCAGGGCAAAAACATATTGTTCTTGTACCAGCTTTCCCGCAATTCGGTCTATTGGTGTTCTGCGTCCACGATAAGCCTCAAAACTTGGGGCATCCAAAATCAGGCTCTCGATTTTACCAGCTTGTAATTCGGCAATGGCTTTTTGATTGGTTTCATAGACTTTTATTTTTGCACCCAACGGCACAAGGACACGAAAAGCCGCTAAAAAACCAATCGTGTTGGCTCGAACCCCAATTTGCTTACCTGTAAAATCTGTGGCTTGCTTATCATTACTTTGGAAAATAAACTTGGTCGGATTACCGCTACGCACTGCAAAAATTTGAGTATTATCAAAAAATACTTGGCTGTACTGCACATCGGCTCGAGAAGTGACGGTTAAACCACTGCCAGCTAAATCTGCTCTGCTAACCTTAACAGCGTTGAGTAAACCATTAAAAACTGTGGTTTGCGCCTCGAGCGGCACACCAATTTGGGCAGCGATGGCTTTAGCCAAATCCACATCAAAACCAACAATTTTGCCTTTTTCGTCACGCAATGCAAACGGCGCAAATTGTGGGTCAAGTGCCACAATTAAACGCCCGCGAGCGCGGATGCTTTGAATGGTTTTAGAGTCCTCGAGCCGAACAGTTGGTGTGACTGGGACGACTGGAACAGTTGGCTTAGGCATTGTGGGACTGGGTTGAATTGGTGGCAAGTTCGTCTGCGACAAACCCAAAGACCCAAAGACGACAGCTAGACCAATCAGAAAAACGCGCACATTGTAGAAGATACCGTAAGTTCAGATGTGAACCTCGAGAACTCGCACGGATTCGCACCTCGAGAACTCGCACGGATTCGCACCTCAAGCAAGCTGTACCTTGCCCCCTTCCGCCACGAAGCAGTAATCTAGTGCTATGAATGATTTGTTTGACGATGCCAGCCCGATTCCCGAAACACGGGTGCTGCGCGAACAACTCGAGACCCTAGGCAATCAATTGGTTTGGAAAATCGGTAAGGACGAAACCTCAGAACGTGTCATTGTCCGCGTGGGTTATGCCAATGCCACCCAGAGTTTTAGGGATTTACCAAAATTGCGCGGCGCAACCGACCAAGAAATTGCCGCCGCCGCCAAAGACAACGAAATAACAGTTGAGTGGATCGAGTGAAGATAGAAACCGCAAAAAACTTTATTCTCGAGTATCCGAGTTCGCTTTCAGAAGCCATTTTGTACTTGTGTGACGTGCAGAAAAGTCTGAGTCATGTGCAATTTATTAAAGGCTTACGGCTCGAGCAGAACCATGTTTACGCCGACCTTGTGGTGGAAGTGCCTGTTTTGGGTACACAACGCCTCGATTTTCATTCGGTTCTCGAGCCGCACAGCACTGGTGCAAACCTGATTGCCCAACCTTTGCAGGGTAGGGCATGGGCAGAAGTATCTGGGCAGGGGAGGGTTGTGCAAATTAACGAGCGAGTTGAAATTCATTATGCCTTGCAAATTATTGTGCATCTCGAGTTACCGAGTGCCGACAAATGGGGCGGACGTGCCTTTGAAAAAATGGCTCAAGCCACCGCTAAAACTGCAATTGAACGCATGACCAGAGATTTTGGGCATGGTGTGCAAATGGGAATGGGGTAAGGTTTTCTCAACCTTACTTTCTCGCCAAAGCCGCTACAAACCGCTTGGTGATGTCTCGAGGGTTGGTGATAGCAGTTCCCACCACAACACCGCTTGCACCTAGGCTAAAAGCTCTTGCGACCTGTTCTGGTGTCCAGAATCGCCCTTCGGCAACTACGGGAACAGACACGGCTTGGCAAATTTGCTCGAGTAGGGCAAAGTCGGGTTCGTCGGTCTTTTTGGCTTCGGTTTCTGGGGTGTAGCCAGCCATAGTGGTGCTGACCACATCTGCCCCTAGCGCGGCGGCTCGAGTTGCATCTTGAAGCGTAGCACAGTCGGCAAAGACCTTTTTGCCTTTGGCGTGAATGGCGCTAAATAATTCCTCGAGTGGAACTGGGCGTGGGCGGTGGGTCACATCAAGCGCAATATAATCTGCTCCTGCTGCCACAATTTCTTCGATGCTGGCAAAATCTGGGGTGATGTAGACTTCAAAGCTAGCCACATCTTTTTTTAACAGCCCAATAATCGGTTTATCGGTAATCTGCCGAATGGCAGCAATATCTGGCGCACCATTGGCGCGAATTGCATCCGCCCCGCCTTGCAGGGCTGCCAATGCCATTGCCTGCATGTAAACACTGCCCGTTAAAGGGTTGTCGTCTCGAGCTTGGCAGGACACAATCAAAACTGGTTTCTCAAACATAATTTTTTAGAGAAAAGAGGAGACTCTTTAATCCTTTCTCCTTTTAGCTTTTGATACTCGAGATAAACGGGATGTTGCGGTCAAAGTGCGCTCGGTCTAAACCGTAACCGTAAACGTAAGCATCGGGGATTTCAAAGCCAAGATACTCGACTGGCACTTCAACTTTTCGTCTCGAGGGCTTGGAGAGTAGCGCCGCCACTTTAACACTGTTCGGTCCGCGTCCCTCGAGATAAGACAGCAAGTAATTCATGGTTAAACCGGTGTCTACGATGTCCTCGACCAGAATCACTTCGCGTCCAGAGAGCGGCAACGACAAGTCTTTGACCAATTTGACTTCGCCACTGGTTTTGGTTTCTACGCCGTAACTCGAGACCGCCAGAAAATCCACGGTGATGGGGAGTTCGATGGCTCGAGAAAGGTCGGACATAAAGTGGTACGCGCCGTTTAAGACGCAAATCAGATGCGGTTGCTTATTCGTGTAATCCTTGGTGATTTGTGCGCCCAGTTCTTGGATACGCTGCCTAATTTGTTCTTGGGTGATTTGAACTTCGCCGTCGCCCATGTCAAAAAAAGTTTCTTGGTTCATTGGAGTTTCTTTTTCTGAGCAAAGGTGCGTGAAAATGCGTAGATGCCAGCCACCACAACCACCAAGCAAACGAGGGGGTATTGAATGGCTAAAAAAGGAATCATGACGCAGCCAATAATCGAGGCAATCACAAAAATCAGGATGTTCAAAGCGAGTTTCATCGCCTGATTGTATCAAATTCTGGGGATTTGACCAGTGGCGTTGCTGTGACAACCCTAAATTTCGTTGTACAGTATTTCATGCAAAATCAGACTTTGTTACATTCGTTACTCGAGACTCCCGGTCCGAGTGGTTTTGAATCTCGGGTTGCTAACATTTGGGCGGAGGCAGCCAGAGATTTTGCCAGTGTGCTGCATGACCCACACGGCAATGTCTATGCCACAATTGGGCGTGACCGTGGTTTGAAAGTGATGTTGTGCGGACATTTGGACGAAATTGGTTTGATGATTTCTCAGATTGGCGAAAAGGGTTTTGTGCGGGTCAAAGCCCTTGGTGGTTGGGACATGCAGGTGTTGCCGGGGCAGCGAATGCGGGTTCTGGCTAAAGACGGGGATTTACTGGCGGTTGTGGGTCGTAAACCAGTCCATCTGATGAGTGGTGATGACAGTTCTAAAGCCGTGAAAATCGAGGATATTTGGCTTGATTTTGGTTTGCCACTAGAAGAATTAAAGCAAAAAGTGCGCTTGGGCGATGTGGCGGTTCTCGAGCAACCTGTCTTGCAAATTGGTGATAAATTGGTCTCCAAAGCCCTCGATAACCGCGTCGGTGGTTTTGTGGTTCTCGAGGCGTTGCGGCGTTTAAGCCAGTTGGATTGTCTGCACGAGGTTTGTGCGGTTGCCACCAGTCAAGAAGAGATTGGCAGTTTTGGAGCGCGTTTTGCCGTGCAGCAACTCGAGCCGAAACTAGCCATTGCCGTGGACATGACCTTTGAAAGCAATCAGCCGGGGGTAGATTTGGCAGAAGTCGGTGATGTCCCTTTTGGCAGTGGGGTCAACCTAGCGCTTGGGGCAATCATGAATCCTAAGTTAAATGCCATGCTGCTCGAGGTTGCCCAAAAGCACCAGATTAAAACCACAGTTTCGATTTATCCTAAATTAACCGCCACCGATGCCGATGCGACTGCCCTATTTGGCAAGGGGACTCCAAGCGCAACTTTGGGTGTTCCGATACGCTATATGCACTCACCCAACGAAATGGTGCAGATTTCGGACATTGAGGACTGTATCAATTTGATTGTGCGTTTTGTGCTGGCGCTGCCAAGTGATGCGGATTTCTCGAGAAGTGTGTGAGCTTTGGGCAGACTAGGGCGGGCATAAAGCCCACCCCTACGCTTGGACGCAACTTTTTTTGCAATTCAACCGTAGGGCGACCCTTTTGGAGGGCTTATAGGTGTCGCTTTTCACCTGACAAAACCATGACGTTTGGCGCAGAATCTAAAGGTAATGGCTGTGACTGTGTTGCTGGTTGAGGATGAAATCTCGGTTCGGGAGGCTTTGCGCTTTCATCTCGAGCGTTCTGGGTACTTGGTCAAGGCATTTTCGACGGCGCTCGAGGCTTGGAACAATTTGGCTGGTTCGGATGTGGTGGTCTTAGATTGGATGCTGCCAGACGAGCCGGGTATTTCATGGTTGAGGCGTTTACGAGAATCTTCGTTTGCAAGTTTACCGGTTTTAATGCTGACAGCTCGAGCTTCGGAAATGGATCGGGTCGAGGGCTTGGATGCTGGGGCAGACGATTACCTGACCAAACCCTTTAGCGCGGCTGAACTGGCGGCAAGGGTGCGGGCGTTGTTGCGTCGCTCGAGTGGTGAGCGTCCTCGGGGAGCGTTGCGGGTCGGGGTTCTTGAATTAAATCAAGATTCCGGTCAAGCCTTGTTTGCGGCTCGAGAACTGCATTTGACACGGCGCGAATTTGATTTATTGGCGTTTTTGGCGGCACACCCCGGGCGGGTCTACTCGAGACAAGAGTTACTTGATAAGGTTTGGGGCGTGGACTTTATTGGCGGCGAACGCACCGTGGATCAGCACATCACCCAGCTGCGGGCGCATCTTGGCGATGAACCTTCTGAACCAGCCTATCTCGAGACGGTGCGCGGCAAGGGCTACCGCATGAGGTCAAAGCCACTATGAGCCAAAGCGCAGCGCTGAACGCTTTAGAAGTGGCGGTGGTGATGCTCGAGAGCGGTCGGGTTTCTGGGCTAAACTCGGCAGCCGAAAAACTTTTTGGGACTAGCAGCGAACGCGCTAGAAACCGTTTGCCCATCGAAATTTTTCGCAATCATCGTTTAGAAAAACTGGTCTTTGATGGGGGGATTTTAGAACTTGAACTAAACGGACGTATTTTTGTGGCAAAGGCTGTGTCGAATGCTTTGCTGCTCGAGGATGTGTCTGCCATTCGGCAACGCGAATCAGAATTGCGTGAAGTCATGGCGGTTCTGTCGCATGAATTCAGAACCCCTGTGGCAGCCATTAAAAGTTTACTCGAGGCGCTGGCACTTGAACCCCCTGCCGATACGCGGGCTTCTTTTGTGCAGATGGGCTTGGTTGAAGTTGAGCGTTTGGTGCGTTTGGTCGAGGATTTAACGGTTGGTTTTCGTCCACAAGCCGAACGAACTTTTTTGTTATTAGAATGTGTTGAACGGGTGCAGCGTTTAACCAATGCCGAATTACTGCGCCGTGATGTGGTTCTCGAGGTCTGTTTTTCTGATGTTTTGGTGCGTTGTGACCCTGATAAATTGGTGCAAGTGCTGCTGAATTTGGTCGAAAATGCCGCCCGTCATGCCCCAAACCCCGGACGAATACGAATTTTTGCCACTCGAGCCGATTTATTTTGGAAAATTGGTGTGGTAGACCAAGGGGCGGTCTTGCCCAATTACGAAGTGCTGTTTGAAGCCCAACGCCGCAGTATGCAGTCTCGAGGGTCTGGGATGGGCTTGTACATTGTGCGGAGTATTGTTCGGGCGTGGGGTGGCGAGGTTCATGGCGCACACCGCCTGGACTTAGGTGGTAACGAATTTGTTTTTTCGGTGACGGCGGCATAAGTTGCGTTTTTTGTTGGTATTATCTGGCACAAGATTGTACAAATCGAGGAGTATTAAACCATGCGAGAAGCCCTAGAACGAGATTTAAGAACCCTGCGAGCCGATTTTATCAGAATGATTTCGCAAGTCAGTGAACAACTTAATTTGGCGGGCGGTGTGCTGCTCGAGGGTAAAATCGAAAGTGTCACCCAAGTTCATGAAATGGACAGGCTCGTGGATGAACTCGAGGTTCGTATCGAGGGCGAGTGCTTACGGGTGATTGCGCTGCATCAGCCAGTTGCCAAGGATTTGCGTTTGGTGGCAGCTGTCCTAAAAAGTCTATCTGACCTCGAGCGGGTTGGCGATTATGCGGTTCATGTTGCCGATGACGGGCGTTTATTAGCTGCCGAACCACCCTTAAAACGCTATGTCAATTTTGGTTTGATGCTGACCAGACTTAAGACCATGCTCGAATTGGCTTCCAGAGCCTTTACCGAACAGGATGCAGCCGTGGCTCGAGCCGTAGCCGAGATGGACTCGGAAATAGATGACTTGTACGAGCAAACCCAACGCGAATTGGTTACATACATGCTCGAAGACCCGCGCACCATCACCAAAGCCTTGGCATTATTGCGGGTTGGTAGGGCATTGCAGCGGATTGGCGATCATATCGAAAACCTAGCCGACCGCCTTGGCTATTGGCTGACGGGCGCTCGAGTGCCGAATGACCCACCAGAAGAAGGTTAGTTTGCTTTGTGGCTGGCGTACAATACCCCATGACAGCAACTGATTTTATCACCCGTTGGACGAACAGCGCCGCCAGTGAACGTGCCAATTACCAGCTTTTTATCACCGACCTTTGTGCTTTATTAAACGTCCCAAGTCCAAACCCCTCGAGTGGAATCAACACCGAAAACGAATATGTTTTTGAAAAAAGCCTGACCATCACCCATTTGGATGGCTCGAGTAGCACCAACTTTATTGATTGCTATAAACGCAGCGCTTTTGTTTTTGAAGCCAAACAAGGCAGCCAAGCTGTCGCTGCCACAGAATTATTTGCTGCGCCCAAAGTCAAATCTGGTACGGCAAAACGTGGCACGGCTTCTTGGGATAAAGCCATGGTCAAAGCCAAAGCCCAAGCCGAAGGCTACGCGAGGGGCTTGCCCATTGCCGAGGGTCGTCCGCCGTTTATTATTGTGGCAGACGTTGGTTTTAGTCTCGAGTTGTTTAGCGAATTCACCCAGAGCGGCGGGGTTTATGTGCCTTTTCCAACTCCGAGCAATTACCGCATCATGCTTGAGGACTTACACGACCCAAGTGTTCTCGAGCGCTTACGGGCTGTTTGGACTGAACCACTCAGCCTTGACCCAAGCCGACGCAGTGCCAAAGCCACCCGAGCCATTGCCGACCGCTTGGCAGTGCTAAGCCGCTCACTCGAGCGTCAACATTCGCCCGAGGTGGTCAGTGGGTTTTTAATGCGCCTGATTTTTACGATGTTTGCCGAGGACATGGGTTTACTGCCCAAAGGCAAATTTACAGGGTATCTCGAGGGGATTGTTGGCAACGCCCAGCATTTCAAAGCCTTTATCGAACCGCTCTGGGCGACCATGAACACGGGCGGGTTCAGTCCACAATTTGCGGCTCAGATTCTACATTTTAATGGCGGATTATTTTTGGACTCGAGCGCCTTAAATCTAAGCGAAGAACAATTGCGTTTAGTCATCGAAGCCAGTCAGCAAGAATGGGGTGAGGTCGAACCCGCTATTTTTGGCACGTTGCTCGAGCGGGCGCTTGACCCCAAAGAACGCCATAAACTTGGCGCACACTACACCCCACGGGCATACGTCGAGCGGCTGGTCAATTGGACAATTCTCGAGCCGTTGCGCCAGCATTGGGCAGCCGTGCAAATTGAATTTAGTGCCGACCTCGAGACAGTGGCGCGTTTACAACTTGACCCCAAAGAAAAAAAAGATTTTGCTGGTACAAGCCCAAAAATTCAGGCGGCAAAAAAAGCCGCGATTGGCAAAATCGAAACTTTTCATCAGTATCTTTGCCAAGTTAAAGTCCTCGACCCAGCTTGTGGCAGTGGAAATTTTTTGTATGTGGCACTGGAAATGATCAAACGGCTCGAGGGCGAGGTTTTAGATGCACTTGAACTGGTTGGCGGAGACCGCCGCCTCGAGATGGACTTAAACACCGTAGACCCACACCAGTTTTTAGGCATCGAAATTAACCCCAGAGCCGCCCAGATTGCCGAGTTGGTGCTTTGGATTGGCTATTTACAATGGCATTTTAAGACCCACGGCAATGTCAATCCGCCTTCGCCGGTGCTAAAAGCCTTCCAGAACATTCAAAACCGTGATGCAATCCTCGAGTTTGAAAGTGTCCAAGCCAAATTAGACAGTCAGGGGCAACCCGTAACCCGTTGGGATGGCATCAGCAAAAAAATAAATCCCGCCACAGGTTTAGAAATCCCAGACCAAACGGCTCGAGTGGCAGAACAAGCCTACCTGAACCCGAAAAAAGCAACTTGGCTCGAGACCGATTTTATCATTGGCAATCCGCCGTTTATTGGGTCAAAAAGAATGCGTGAAACACTTGGAGATGGTTATGTGGATGCGCTTCAAAAAGTATGGATTGAAGTACCACAAGCGTCCGATTTTGTACTGCGCTGGTGGCATCATGCCGCCGACCTTTTACGCGAAAATAAAATTATTCGGTTCGGATTTATCACGACGAATTCCATTTCACAAACGTTTAATCGGCGAGTTCTTGACCCTCATTTAACAGAAAACAAAAATCCCTTGTGTCTAATTTATGCTGTACCAGACCATCCTTGGGTAGATTCGAGTGATGGCGCAGCCGTAAGAATTGCAATGACTGTGGTTTCAAAAATGAAAACCGAAGGGGTTCTTGTCACTGTTACCAAAGAACGAGAATTTGACCCAACAAACGAAGCTAACCTTGTCGAAGAAACAGCAGAGGCTCGAGGATTTATCAATTCAGACCTCAGAATTGGAGTCAACCTTGATTTGGCGACGAGTTTAATTTCCAACAGTAAACTGTGTGCTGTCGGTATGAAAACCATTGGTGCTGGTTTTCAAATAACCCATCAAAAAGCCATTGAACTTGGACTAAATGACGACTTAGAATTGCAAAAATACATCCGTCCATACCTTAACGGACGCGATTTAACGCAACATGGTCGCAATATCTATGTGATTGATTTTTTTGGCACTGAATTAGACTTTATGCGCGAAAGATTTCCTCGAGTGTACCAACATCTTTTAGAGACAGTCAAAGAAGAACGCTTTGCAAATAGGAATGTGTTATTCAAAAAACTTTGGTGGATTATTGGTCATCCTAGACCTATTTTTCGAGATTTTACGCAAAATCTAAAGCGGTATGTTGTGACACTCGAGACCGCAAAGCATCAAGTTTTCCAGTTTCTTAGTTCAAAAATTGCTCCAGACAGCACTTTGGTGACATTTGGATTTGATGATGCTTACTTTCTTGGTATTCTCTCGAGTCGAATTCATATTGTTTGGTCATTAGAAGTGGGAGGTAATTTAGGTGTTGGTAACGACCCTCGGTACAATAAATCACGCTGCTTTGACCCATTCCCATTCCCAGACGCAAATCTCGAGCAAAAAAACGCTATCCGTGAACTTGCCGAACG
>JANNEE010000371.1:0-4679 GCA_031388325.1 Deinococcales bacterium | reverse complement strand
CAAGCAGACCTTAACCTAGGCTAATCCAATTTTGTTTTTTCATGTACTCTATTTTATGACTCTAAAAATTGGCGTATCCGTACTTATCATGGCGGCTTTGGCATTGGCTCAGAGTACCCCGAAAGCCGTACTGCTCGAGGTTGGTACAAGCACGGCTCATGTGGTTGCTACCTTTGAAAACAACAAATGGATACCCACCACCGACCATGCCAGCCCCGCCACAAAGTCATTGCTCGAGGGTAAGCGCAGTTTTGCTCTGCTGACTGATGTCGGAGTGGTCGGCACAGCCAGTATTGTTGGGGCGGTCAAACCTAGCCGAAATTGCGGTGCAGAACTAAATTTTAAGACCTCAGGTAAAATCTCGAGACAGATTTATGGCTTGCTTGCACCGTGGAACATTCAGCCGCGCAAAGTCGAGCGTATCCCATTAAGCAATGCGACTTATCAAAAAGTCATGTCCCAAGAATTGGCGGCTCGAGGCATCAAAGCCCCTGTGCAGATGACCCAAATCCTCAAAGTGGATTTAGACAACGATAAATCTGATGAGATTATTCTGGTGGCGCAGCGCCCCGCCCTCAGTCCAAATTTTGAAATGATTGGTATGGGCTACGCCATGAAAGCCCATGATTATGCTTTGGCGCTGGTGCGTAAAGTTACGCCAAGTGGAGTCAAAACTTTTGTGCTGCGCGAAGCGTTTACAAAAACCGATTTCGATGGACAGAAATATGCTGACCAAGGCAGCAGTCCGCCATTTCGTTTTACCACTTGGGTCAATGGAATTAGCGACTTTGATGGTGACGGCAAAATGGAAGTTCTGGTCAACACGATTTTATGGGAAGGCTACGGCTTTGAGGTGTACCGTTGGGCTGGCAAGCGTTTCTCGAGCTTTTTAGAATGGGGTTGTTTATGAAACAACTCCTTTTAGTGCTGCTCCTCTCGAGTCTGGCGCTTGGGCAGCCGACCAACCCGCTTTTTATGTCCCCACCCAAGTTAGAACTAGGGCAGGTTTGGAAAGTTGCTGTGCAAGATGTCGGCGAATGGACAATTCTGGTCAATCGTCGTGGTGGAGAGGACAACAAATTTATTGGTTTTATCATGCAAAGTGGCGACCTTAACTGGCGCGTTGGCATTGAACAGTTTGCTGAAGACCATTGGTGGCTGCGGGTTTTTGATTCACAAAGACTGATCGAATGCAGTTTCAGTTGGAATTCAAGCTCGGCATTTGACCCCGCTTTGCCCGTCCGCTTAAGTGTAAATGGGTATGGCGAGAAAGACCTCATTACTAGCCGAACAGTCGAACAATCCAAGACCTGTTCATTGACCTTGGATAAAATCGGTGTGTCATTGCCCACCCCACACCCTTTGTATATGTACCCACCAAAACTGGGGACAGGGCAGCGCTGGACAGTCGAATTTTCGGGTTTGGGTACTTGGTCAGCTGTGCTAAGTCGTGGCAATGGTGTGCTTGAAGGCGAAACAACTGGAGCAACCTACACCATGCAAGCCGAGTGGGACGGTGCAGCCCTTTTTGTAAGGCTCAAAAACCGTCAGCGCAGGTTGATTTGTGAGGTTTCGCCGCAAATCTATGAACTTGACTCGAGCCAAGCCTTTGAAGCAGGATTCAACGATTACCGCCTAGACGATCAATCCACCAATAAAGCCTGCCGCATTAAACTCGAGCAGACGGGTGTTGCCTTACCGCCAACCATTGGTGTAGCCCCCATCACTACCCCTAGCCGCTCGAGTGCTTGCAATGGTAAAGCTCAGAGCGATTTTGTCGGTAAACTCAATTTTTTGGGTGCGACTCGCCAATTTGAAGTACGAATCCCACAAGGCAAGACCATCCCCGCCCTGACTTTTATTTTTCATGGGCGCACCAACCCCAATGTCAGTTTTATTAACCTTAATGCCGATACGGTGCAAGTGTACCCGCTCGGGATGCCCAACCCCAACGAGCGCTGGTGGAATGCCAAAGACAAAGCTGGCAACTTACGCGATTACAAGTTTTTTGATGCGATGCTCGAGTATTTGCGTAAGAATGTTTGTTTTGACCAAAAACGGATTTATGCCATTGGGTATTCGCTGGGTGCAACTTTTGTCAACAGCCTTGGCTGTGTCCGTCCAGTCATTCGCGCCTTTGCCACGCTTGGCGGTGGGATTCTCGAGCAACAATGCCCTAAACCCGTGGCAGCCATCATTCTGCACAGCCCACGCGACGAACTTGTGTCAATCAAAGAAGGGATGCGGGTGCGTGATGTGCTGGTGCGCTCGAATAAACTGCAAAACAAGTTTGAGAGCTACCCCAAAAAAGCCGATTTACTGCCGCTTGAAGATTTCTCGAGTTTCAAATGCCAGCGTTACCTTGGTTCGGTGGGTTTTCCGGTGGTCTGGTGTCCACATGAATTATCCGAAGCCGTTTGGGGGCAATTTGGCTATTATCATGCGTGGATGAAGGGGACAAACGAACTCATCTGGAAATTCTTTTCAGGGTTATCAGCTTTGGGGGGTTAAGCCTCTCAAAAGCAGTTTAGGTTTAGAATTTTTGGTTTTTGGACTTGTGGCGCATCACGGCTTGATCGCGCAACTTACCAAGTTTAGTGACTCTTCCTTCGACCCGTTCACGCCAACGAATATAGGTTTTTTTATTTTGGACTTGACGCATCAGGGTTTTGACTTCGGCTTCGGAGATGCCAAATTGGGCTTGTATGGCTTCAAAAGGCGTGCGGTCTTCCCACGCCATCATAATGATTCTGTCGGTGTCCTCGAGCGAAAATTTCATTGCCCCAAAGATACCGTAAATTCACTTAGAAAGTTTGCTCGAGGGGATGACAGCAAAGGTTTCACTGCCCAGATTCATTTGATTATTAAATTTTAGTACCGCAATTGTACCTGCACCGTTCAATTCGCTTGGTTTGATGTCTTTAAGGCTATCTACAAATTGCAGGTTTTTGATGTCGCTTGGGAATTCAATTGCTCCATCTTGTTTAACAAACGTAATATAGGCTCGAGTAGTTGGTGGGATGACCTGAATTTGGTTGTTCACAGAAGTTTCTCGAGTTGCCATTCGTTCAACAACTACAACAATTTGCTGGCTCGGCAATTCACTTTTTAATTGGTGTTTGTATTGACGATAAGGAACTGAAGTATTGAAGCGTTTGGCTAAGTTTTCCATCAGGTTTGGTGAATCGAAAAACGTCTGGGTTAGTGCCAGTTCTTGAAGTTTGTTATACAGCGATGGAATAAGTGCATCTCGATACCAGTCTTGACCTAAGACTGGAGCGTTTTTCGTACCAAGGCTAAAAGCAATTTGACCAATGCGTAACGTTGGATTATCCCAGCCTGACATACTAAAAGGTACACTCAGTTGTTGTAAAGCCTTGACTAAAGTATGACCTCGAACAAAACCGGGGAGATACGGAATAACAGGGTCAGTGTCTCTCCTTCCGCCGTAATCAAGCCCTGCTTCTTGTTGCCATGTGGCTGCACCGCCTTCTGGGAAGTGCAGTCGGTAACGCATGAGTTTATAAGTACCCATGTCAGCTTGAACCCATTCCTCGAATTTTACCCCAAGTGGCTCAAGGGTTTTACGAAGACTGTTTATCTCGAGCCAAACTGATGACTCGCAAGGGACTTGAAATGGCTCTTGGCTGTTGGGATTTGGAACTTCAAATGTTACTTTTGAAGGGTCTTGGCATTGCACAATTGGTGTTCGGGTTGTGCCTGTTATCTGGGCGCTCGAGACACTGAGCATGGCAATTGCTCCTGCGGCAGCTACTGTTAAAAATCCAGAAATTTTGAATACATTTGGCATGGTGTGAACTCCTATCATTCCAGTACGAATGGTTTTTGGATCGCCAAGTTCTTCTATGGCTCGAGTAATGGCTATTTCATGGGGTATGCCAGATATTTCGTGTTTGTGCGCTCGCTCGAGAATATGTGCAGTGAGTTCTTCGCGCACCTCGAGTTTTTTTCTACCCCATAAGCCTTTTGTGGCTTGGCTCAGGTACTGCTCGAGGGGTTTCATGTTGCGCCACCGCGTAGAGCATCTATGGCTTGGTTAAAGCGTTTCCACTCGAGACGTTTCTGCGCTAGGGTTTTGTTGCCTTTGTCGGTCAGACGGTAGTATTTACGGCGTGGTCCGCCTGTGGTGCTATCCATAAATTCGGCAGCTAACAGCCCTTGTTGCTCGAGCCGGTGCAGGGCTGGGTATAAACTGCCTTCTTTGAAATCAAAGTAACCTTCGGTGCGACTTTGGGCTTCGTTAATGATTTCAAGTCCGTACATTGGGTTTGGCTCGAGGATTTCGAGCAGAATCAGGTCTAAGTTGCCTTTGAGTAAATTTGCGTCTGGTTTCATCATCACCTCGAGTACCTAGGATAAGTACATAGTAAACCTATATACGAATTTGTCAAGTCCCTCAAGAAACCCCTCACGCTGGTTTATCAAAAAAAGTACACTGACAACATGAACTTAAATCGCCGAGACCTGCTTAAACTGGCGGCGGCATTGCCTTTTTCTAATTCAACACTAGCGCAAGTCAAACCCGATGTGATTATTATTGGGGCTGGCGTAGCAGGGTTAGCTGCCGCTCAACGCCTAACGGCAAAGGGCGCGAAGGTACTAATTCTCGAGGCTCGTAACCGCATTGGTGGGCGCGTCTGGACAGATTCACGCTTAGG
>JANNEE010000269.1:0-2059 GCA_031388325.1 Deinococcales bacterium | reverse complement strand
TGAGATGGCAAATAAATTTCCACTCAAGATTCTTCTAACCGAAGATAATCTAGTCAATCAAAAAGTTGCGATTTTCTCCCTGCAAAAACTAGGCTATAAAGCTGACATCGCCAATAATGGATTTGAAGCAATTCATGCGCTGGACAAGCAGACATATGATTTAATTTTAATGGATGTGCAAATGCCTGAAATGGACGGCTTAACTGCGACCAGATTGATTCGCAAAAACTATGCACAACAGCCTTGGATTATAGCAATGACCGCAAATGCCTTACTCGAAGACAAACGAATAGCGGCACACCTGAGCATGGGAGATTTACTTCGTGCCAGACAATTCAATCCAAGTCTCGAGATGGAGTTAAGTGGTGAAATCCCCGATGGATTCTCGAGCCGTAGTGCATTTTTAGCTCATGCAGTACAAAGTGGCTTGTTAATCCCAGACGCATGGACACAAAGCATTGTCGAAAACGAATTGGCTGATATTTCGCCCAAGTTGCTCTGGGCATTTGATGGCTACCCGCGTAGTCCAGCCGCCGCGACACATTTACTCGAGGCACTAGAGCAGCAACAAATTCCGTGTCTTGGCGCGGTGCATTTAGAACTTGAATTCTCAGAAATGCAGCGCCGTTTACTGCTCAGAGGACGAGCCGATGATACCCCATCAGGCATTACCAACCGTTATCAGTTTTACTTAAACAGTGTCGTGCCTAGCTTAGAAACCTTGAGAAAAACCATTTCTATTCTTTCGTTAAATGCTATCCTCGAGCCTCGAGCTTTAGCCGAGGCTGTTTGGCACTGGCTTAATCGTCGGTGATGACGCGCCGAGCGCCTAAGTAACGGGCTGCATAGTATTTTTCGGATAATTTAGATTTTAAGACCCGTCCGGGATTACTGGCAGCGTGAATAAATTCGTCGTCGGATAAGTAAATACCCACATGTGAGACACCATTGCCTGTGGTGTCAAAAAAAACCAGATCACCTTCGCGGAGTTGGTCGCGTTCTACTGGTGTACCAATGCTAAATTGTTCACGGCTGACCCTTGGTAGGCTAATCCCCATTTCCTTAAAGACGATACTGGTAAAGCCACTGCAATCAAGTCCATTGGCACTCGAGCCACCAAAAACATAGTTCACTCCAAGGTAACGTTCGCTAATTCCACGCAAAGACTTATTTTGAGCGAGATTGGCTTCTGGGATAATCAGAATTTGTCCAAGCCGCAGCGAATCCGAGCTTAAGGCATTGCGGCTGCGAAGCAATTCGACTGTTAGCCCAAAGCGTTTGGCAATGTTAAAAAGTGTGTCCCCTGAAATAATGGTGTAGGTCAGGATTGGTTCTGTATCAGGGACTGTTGGACTCGAGACCAAAGGCGTGGGAATGGGGTCTGGAAGTACCAGAACAGGCAAAGGCGCAGTTTTCAGCAATGTCCAAACTTTGGGTTTGGCACTGCTGGGGTCAGTTGGGAAAGTGCTGGCGGGGCGTTCTGGTGGTGGGAGTTGGGCTAAAACGGTGCTTGGTTCAGCCCGCCAAGCATTATTGGAAATAGGTGCAGAAATAACTGGTATAGGCAACACAGTCAGACTGATGGGGGGGCTACTTGGATTGACCATCACGGGTTTAGGAACAACAATTGGAGGG
Organism: Deinococcales bacterium; assembly: GCA_031388325.1. Lineage (GTDB taxonomy): Bacteria > Deinococcota > Deinococci > Deinococcales > JAAFIG01 > JAAFIG01. Next base: position 424 of record JANNEE010000269.1, on the reverse strand, counting down.
GCTGGTGGTTTGGGAATAGCAGGGGTTGCGGTAGGTATAACTGGATTGGGGACTGGTGGTATTGGAATGCTCGAAACTGGCGGTATTGGAATGCTCGAGACTGGCGGTATTGGCGCACTAAAAAAAGCTGCATCCCACGGAATTAAAAGCACTTGCCCTAACTTAATTCCACTCGAGCCGAGCTTATTTAAGTCTGACAGGGCTTGGACAGTTGTGCCGTATTGTCTGGCAATACCAAAAAGCGTATCACCTTTGATGATTGTGTGATTTCGTTCTGGAATCTCGAGAACTTGCCCTACTTTTAAGTCTGTGCTACTTAAGTTATTGACCCGCGTTAAAACCGCCATCGGCACATCAAATTTTTTAGAAATACTGTACAGGGTTTCTTTGGCTTGGACAGTATAAGGGGCTGCCACAACAAAAC
>JANNEE010000321.1:0-2619 GCA_031388325.1 Deinococcales bacterium | reverse complement strand
TTTTCTTTGCGCTGCAACGCTATTTTATTGGCGGTTTAACCGTCGGTGCAACAAAAGGATAGAGAACACAGCTTCTAGTTTTAAGCTAAACCAAAAGTCAGACAAAAAAGCGGCTGCCCTCGAGTAGCCGCTTTTTTGTCTCGAGCCACAAATGCTAGGCTGTTACCAATGCCCGAATTTGAATTTCAAAACTTTGACCCGTCACTCCCCGAGCGCCGGCATCACAAACAAGATTTTATTGTCGCCCTTGCCGATATAGACGAACTCGAACATGTGAATAACAGTGTTTACCTACGCTATGCCGATACTGCGGCAATTATTCATTCGGCAAAACTCGGAATGCCTTTTAACAAAATGAAAAGTCTGGGGATTGTTCCTGTGGTTCACGGACACATTATTAAGTACCACAAATCGGCTGTGCTGGGCGATACGCTCGAGGACACCACATGGACAGCCGAATGTGCTGGTTTCAGGGCTGTGCGCTATCACGAAATGCGACGGCTCGAGGATAATGCACTACTGGTGCAAATCAAAACCAATTGGGTTTGGATAGACCCAGTGACCAACCGCCCAAAGCGCATACCGCCCGTGGTACTCGAGGCATTTGGGTTCTAAGAAATTTGTTTCAACGCATTCTGGAATAACTTTAGTCCACTGCGCCCACGCTCACCACGATGGTAACGCGGATGCTGCCAATCAAAAATATGATTTTCTGGATGTGGCATTAGCCCAAGCACATTGCCCGCTGCATTGGTGATTCCCGCGATTCTCGAGAGGCTGCCGTTTGGGTTGGCTGGGTATTCTTCGCCGACATAACGCAGTGCCACCAAATTATTCGTTTCAAAATGCGCCAAAGTCGCTTCGTCACACAAGAAACGTCCTTCACCGTGGGCAATGGGTGTATCCATGCCGTCCTCGAGACCCGCCAGCCAGAAACTGCTCGAGTTTTGATTCGCCTCGAGTGTTACCCAACGGCATTCAAAATGTCCTTGGGCGTTGTAAGTCAGGGTACTGGTTCTTGGTTCAAAGCCGCCCGGTAGGACACCCGCTTTTACAAGTGTTTGGAAACCATTGCAGATGCCCAAGACTGGTTTGCCGCTCGAGACAAAATTCTCGAGTTGTTCGCCAAGACCTTCGCGCAATGCTAAAGCCCACATCACACCCGCCCCTAGGTCGTCGCCGTAAGAAAAACCGCCGGGGACAATTAAAAAGCCATAGTCCTCGAGTTTGCGCTCGCCAGCAAAAAGCTGATTCAGATGCACGATTTCTGGGTTTCCACCAGCTATTTCTACCGCCAAGGCTGCGTCATGGTCACGGTTTGTGCCGTTGGCATGAATGATGATGGTTTTGGTTTTTGTTGTACTTGTAGGGACAGACCCCTGTGTCTGTCCTGCTTTTACGACGGGCAATTGCGTGTTAGTGTTAGGCGAGGCATGCCTCGCCCCTACGGTTGGGATTTGGGCGATTTCGTCACGCCATGCAAGCTCGAGGACATCTATTGGGGTTTGTAGGACTTCATCCGCGCCCCAATAAACGATAAATTCCGATTCGGTAGTGACCAAACCAATTTGGATGAGTGAAATACCCGCGAATAACGTCTCGAGTTGTGCTTGGTGTTCTGGGCGTATCTCGAGAACAATTCTGCCAGCCGTTTCCGAAAATAAAATGGTCTGGGTCTCGAGCTTCGGGTCTTGGTTATCCCCCAGCAGTTGCCAGTTCATCCCAAGCCGTCCAGCAAGGCACATTTCGGATAGGGCAACGGCTAAACCACCTTCTGAGCAATCATGAGCGCTTTGGACTAAACCCTCTTGAATGGCTTGGTGCAGAGCGCGATAACGCTCGAGCGGATTCTTTACAGGTTGCGGCACAATCCCACCCTCAAGACCGTGCATGAGCGCGTAATGACTTTGCCCCAATTCATCTCGAGTTTCACCCAACAGGTAGACCAAATTACCTGCTTGTTTGAAATCCATTGTCACAGTTTTGGTTGCGTCTGGCAGAATTCCAATCGCACTGATTAAAAGTGTTCCCGGAATGGCGTGTTTATTGCCGTCTTCGTCGGTGTACTCGTTGTACAAAGAATCCTTGCCAGAAACAAACGGTGTGCCATACGCCATTGCCGCGTCATAACAAGCCCGTGAAGTCTCGAGCAGGCTGCCCATGCGGTCTGGCAGGGTCGGGTTTCCCCAGCAAAAATTATCTAAGATAGCAATTTGGTCTGGGTCTGCGCCAACACAAACCGCGTTCCGCACAGCTTCGTCTATTGCAGCCCAAGTCATGGCGTAGGGGTCAGACAAGCCAAATTGCGGACAGATGCCATTAGAAATGGCTAAGGCTTTTTGGGACTTGCCCGGATTGGGGATAATCACGGCGGCATCTGAGGGTCCATGATTGGCAGCCCCAACCAACGGACGAACGGCAGTGCCGCCTTTGATTTCATGGTCAAAAAGCCGAATGATTTTTTCTCGAGAACGGATGTTCGGGTGCGCCAATAAATTTAGTAAATCAAGTTCGGGGTCAACTTCTCGAGGGTCGCGGGGGGTGAGGGGCGAGGCATACCTCTCCCCTACGATGGCTTTTAGTTGACGTTGTGGGATGCCTTCATGCAGGAACTCGAGG
>JANNEE010000250.1:0-14019 GCA_031388325.1 Deinococcales bacterium | reverse complement strand
GGTTGGGGAATGGAGCATTTACATGCGGATTTTGACCACCACCAAGCAGTTTAGCAACGCCATTAACTTGCGGGTTCGGATTAACCAACAACCAGCTTACGCCGATATTCCAGCCTTTATTCCACCCCAAGGTTTAAGTATTCTCGAGCCACCGATTGTTGAAGTGGTGGATACCCAAGGTCGTCCAATTCCGGGTTCGGGGTACACGCTGTCTGGCGACGGCGAATACACCATGTCGCCGACCCTACCGCAGGGTTGGGTGCCAGTCAGTGCTAGTGTTCTCGAGGGGCAAGGCACAGTGGCTTCACCAATTCTGGCTCGGACATTACCGGGGGCGGCTCGAGTTCGGTTTGTGGCTCGACCAATCCAAGGGCAGTTAATTGTTGAAACCGTGGCTATTATCGGTAAAACCCGAGTGCCAATTACAGGGATTCCTTTTCGAGCGGCTGGACTTAACTTGCGTTCGCCAAACACCCAAACCCTGACCCCAAACGAGTATCCAGTCACACCAACACCATTACCTGGTTCGACTGTTGAAGCCAAAATAGGGGTGGTACAAGATAACCAAACCACGCGGGTGATTCTCGAGTACCGAATTTCTGCCAGCCTTAAACTCGAGGTCTCACCGAATATCGTAGCGACTTGCCAACAGAGTTTATTAACTGCCACTGCCAACACCGATTTTCCGTATCCTGTGCCAGTCAGTTTGTCCTTAAAACTCCCCAAGGATGTCAGTAGTGCCGCTCCATTGGAATTGGCTTCGGACATTAGCGGCGGTAAACCAGCCGTGTTGCAAATTCCCGCTCGAGTTTGTGCGGCTGGCATCATCCGTGCCGAACTCGACCCATTTGAACTTGCCACCGAAGCCATGATTCGGGTTCTGCCACCTGCTGGTGTAACTGTTTCTCGAGTCACCGATGTGCAGAAAGGGGCAGTGCGAATCATAAAAAGTTATGCTCAAGATGCCCAAGGCTATGTGGTCACGCTGGCAATTACAGTCGAGCGTACCATCGAGAACTTGCGAATTATAGACCCATTACCGCAAGGCGGCTCGAGTCCAGCCGTGCGTCGTCCGAATCCAGCCGTGACTGGTTTGGTCAATAATCAAACCGTGGCGGTCAATTGGCGGCTCGAGGGCAATAGCTTTAATTTGGGGCGTTTGGTAGCTGGGACATACTTAATTCAGTACGGTATCTTTACCGATTTACCCGCCGATGCTGTGCCAACTGTGCCAGATTTGTTTTGGGATGAAATCCGTTAAACCTTTGAACGAAATGCTTCTTTAAGTTTTACTTTTGTGGTGTCTCGAACTGCTTTTGTAGTACAGTGATACCGTTCTTGCCTACTTTAATTCTTGGGGGGTTTTTTGAAGTACGTTTTTGTGGTTCTGGGTGTGGTTCTGGTGGCTGCTGTGGCGTGGTTTTTTGTCTTGCCTTCGTTGGCGGCGAATTCCTTGCAGTCTGCCTTGAAATCTTCGGATGTGATTACAATTAACAACACCGTAGATTTTCCTTTGCTGCGCGAGAATTTGCGTGGTACATTGGGTACAGCTTTGGCACAAAACAGTTCTTCTGCTGATGTTGCTTCGGTGATTGGTTCGGCGTTATCGGGTTTGATTTTGAATCCATTGGTCGATCAATTGGTCTCGCCGGCTGGTTTGGTGGCGTTGTTTCAAGGTGGCATGGGTGGTTTATCGGGTTCGGGGACAACAAATTTTAAGGTCTCGAGTGGGTTGTTAGCTGTTGACCGATTTGGAATTACCCTGACCGATTTAAGTAATCCTAAGAACACGATTACTCTGGTGCTGATGCCGCGTGGTTTACAGTGGAAGCTGGTCGGGATTGAATTTAGTCCTGCTGCCTTAGGGCGTTAATGGCTGTCGCCAAACTGCTGATTCTCGAGGCTGGAGCTTTAAGCGAAATCTTGCTTGGGCTTGTGCCGTTGTCGCTTGGTCGGGCAGTGGGATCGGATATTGTCTTAAAAAGTGGTTTTGTCTCCGGTTCTCATGCGCGTCTTGAGCCAGTTGGGGCTGGACACCGAATTGTGGATTTGGGCAGTACCAATGGTTTGTTGTGCAATGGTGCTTTGGTCAAGTCGCAGCTTTTAAGCGATGGTTTGGTGCTGCGGATTGGCGACCCGCTGGGCAATTTTGTTACTTTAACCTATGTCAATCCGGCTTTAACTCGAGTTTCGGCGGTGCAGCGCGTGGTACTTGGGGCTTCGCGGGTGCTGATTGGGCGTGAGGGCAGTGGGGCGTTGGTTTCGCTGAACAGTCCGTTGGTCTCGCGCAGACACGGGATGCTCGAGCCGAGCGGGTCGGGTTGGGTTTTGTCGGATTTAAGTACCAATGGTGTTTTTGTCAATAATGTGGCGGTGTCTAAAGCATTGCTTAAACCTTTGGATATTATTGCAATTGGGGCGTTTAGGATTGTTTTTGATGGCTCGAGTCTCGAGTGGACAACTGACCCGAATGCCTTGCGGGTGGATGCGTCTGGATTACTGCGAACCGTCAAGTATCGTGGCAAGCCGCAGCTTATTCTTAACGATGTATCGCTTTCGATTTTCCCCAAGGAATTCGTGGCGTTGGTCGGTGGCAGTGGCACGGGTAAGAGTACCTTGATGAAAGCCCTGAGTGGTTTTGTGCGGGCGGATTCGGGGGTTTTACAGGTCAATGGTGATGATTTTTATAGGAATTTTGCCGCCTATAAATCTACCTTGGGTTATGTGCCGCAAGACGATATTATTCATGCTGGTTTGCCTGTCGAACGAGCGCTTGAGTATGCAGCGAGACTTCGTTTACCCGCAGATACCAGTAGCGCAGAACTCGCGGCTCGAGTCGAAGCGGTGCTGCGCGATGTGGATTTAACCCCGTTTAGAAGTAAATTGGTTTCGGAACTCTCGGGCGGACAACGTAAACGGGTCAGTATTGCGGTGGAATTACTGCCCAATCCGAGTTTACTTTTTTTGGATGAACCAACTTCTGGGCTTGACCCTGGTTTGGAAAAACGGATGATGATGTTACTGCGTGGCTTAGCCGATGATGGGCGGACTGTCGTGCTGGTGACTCATGCGACCGCCAATATCACCCAGTGTGATTTGGTGGCGTTTATGGCTCGAGGTGGGCATCTGGTTTATTATGGTGCGCCGTTGGATGCACCTGCTTTTTTTGGTGTTTCGAGTGGTGATTTTGCCGATATTTATCAGGTCATTGAAGCCCCGCTTGCGCCAGAAACCACTGCCATGGCAGCCGTAGCCCGTGGTTTGCAGCCCGAATTGCAATTACTGGGCAGTGGCTCGAGTATTTCGCAGTTGTGGCAGCAACGTTTTAGGGGTTCTGGGCAGTTTAAGCGCTTTGTCACCGACAGGCTAAAATCAGTAACGGGTAAACCAAGTTCTGGCTCGAGTGCTGCGGTCTCTCGAGTTTCGATGTGGCGACAATTTATAATTTTAACCCAACGCTACGCCGAGTTAATGCTGCGTGACCGAGTGAATTTAACTATTCTTTTGGCGCAAGTGCCAATTATTGTTGGCTTATTATTGGTGATGATTAAACCCGAGGCACTGATTCTTAAAGAAAATGCGCCCGGTACTCGTTACGATGCCCAAACTGTGCTGTTTATGTTGGCTACGGTCAGTGTCTGGTTTGGGATTATCAATGCCGCCAGAGAAATCACCAAGGAAAGCCCGATTTATCGTCGGGAACGCTTGGTCAATCTAAGGGTATTGCCTTATTTGGCTTCTAAATTTGTGGTTCTGGCGGGTTTGACCTTGGTGCAGAGTGCTTTATTACTAGGTTTACTGGCAATAAAATTAACCTATCCAAGTTTTGCTGGTTTGATTGCCACACCAATTCTCGAGTTATTTATCACCACCTACTTAACCTCTTTGGGTGGTGTGGCACTTGGTTTGGCGGTCAGTGCTTTTGCTTCTTCGGCGGATAGAGCGGTCAGTGTTGTGCCGATTATGCTGATTCCACAAATTATTTTTGCTGGACTGATTTTTAAGATAGAAGGGGCTGCCGAATGGTTATCTAAACTCACCGCCAGTCATTGGGCAATGGCAGCGTTCGGCTCGAGCCTAAACCTAAATCAGTTCTGTGAGCAAATAAAAACGGCTACTGGGCAAACCTGTAGTAACTTAAAATTTTACACCCACACCCCAAATTTTCTACTCGAGCGCTGGGCGGCACTATTGGTTTTTATCTTGGTCAATCTGGTTATTGCGGGTATTTTACTCAAATTAAAAGACGGGGTGAAAGAATGATTGTTTGTGTCTATTGTGCTTTTCAAAATCCGCTTGGTAGCCAGAGTTGCCAGAATTGTGGTGCATCGTTAGCCATTACGCCGTTGCAGTCGCTTGGGGCTGGCTCGAGTTTACAAGGCGGCAAGTATTTAATCGCTAAGCCACTGGCGCAAGGCGGTTTTGGAATGACTTATGTGGCAACCCATGTGGCACTTGGTCAAACAGTCACGATAAAAGAACTCTTTCCACAAAATGCGATGCGGGTTGGCAGTACCTTACAACCGCCAACCACTCTGGCTGGTACATGGCGACAAGCTGTCTCTGGATTTGTGCAAGAAGCCCGTACCTTAGCTGGTTTTTTGCATTCTGGGATTGTTAAAGTCCAAGATGTTTTTGAAGAAAACAATACCGCGTATTTTGTGATGGAATACCTGCAAGGACAAACCCTTGCCGAGAAATTAAAAAATAGTGTCTTCAGCGAAGCCCAAGCTGGTACTCTAGCGCGGCAAATGGCAGCCGCGCTGCGTGAAGTTCATGCCAAAGGATTACTGCACCGCGACCTGAAACCCGATAATGTCTTTCTCGAGAACCAACGCGGGGCAGTGCTGATAGATTTTGGCAGTGCTAGAGCCTTTACGGGGCAAACCATGCAGCACACCCAAACGCTGACTCAGGGTTATGCCCCGCCAGAACAATACTCGAGTTCGGCGCGGTTTGGTCCGTACACCGATATTTATGCGCTTGGCGCAACACTATACACCGCCCTAACTGGTCAACTTCCACCAGATGCCTATGCAAGGGTCAATGGTGTGGCTTTACAATTCCCAGCCCATATCTCGAGTCTCTGGCGGGATTTAATAGATATGGCGATGCGTTTTAAGGTGGATGAACGTCCGCAAACGGTGGATGCGTTTCTGGCTGGCTTACCGAACTTAAATCAAGCTGTGCTGCTGCCGCTACCAACCCAGCCAGTCAATCCAATGAATCATTTACCACCTACGATTGTTAGCAGTACACCTGCAAAACCAAAAAGTGCGTTTCCAATGGCATTACTGGCAATTCCAGTTTTGGCTGTAGCTGGTTGGTTTGGTTATCAAGCCTTACCAAAGTCTGGTTCAAAAACAAGCTCGAGTGCGGTAAATACCCTCATCTCGAGTGCAAATTTTATACCAACTCAAGTCGAAATCGCCCCAGCTTTTTTGAACGTCCGAAGTCAACCAAGCCCTGACGCAAGTAAAGTCATGCAGGGCAACCAAGCCATCAATGTTGTCCGAGGCGAAACTGTGGCTGTGACCAACGAACGTAACAACTGGTACGAAGTCAAGCTGCAAAACCAAACAGGCTTTGTCAGTGCAAAATATGCCATTCCGCTCGAACCTCGAGTCCCCGATAGTGCTTTACAAAAATTACTTGAGGTTGCTAAAAACGGCGGTAGCCTCAAACTTGAGGCGGGTGTTTATAGGCTGCCCAATGGTTTGAAATTATCACAAAATATCCAACTCGAAGGAGTGGGTTGGAAAGAAACAATTCTATTGTCTGAAACTCGGGAAGCAACTTTACAAAGTACAGGTGGCACAATTAGCCTCAAAAATTTAACCATTGCCCATGTCGGTGGCGCTCCTGCGGCTGCCGCAATTTTGCGCGACTCGAGCCTAGATTTTGACGCAGTGCGTTTTATCGGTGCTAAAGACACCAGCGATCCAAACGGTGATGATGGTGATGGCTTAGTAGTTTACGATGTTACTGGTGAAATTAAAAACAGTTTCTTTTTGGGCAACGCGTGGCGCGGGTTAAGTATTCGGGGCAATTCGAGTCTGGGTATTTCAGAATCGCAATTCTCGGCAAACAGTGGCACTGGGGTGGTGATTGCCAATACTGCCCAACCAAATTTAAGTCGCAATGACATCAGTGGCAATGGATTGGCGGGTATCAAGATTTTTGACCAAGCCGACCCAGTTTTAATTGGCAACACCATCAGCGCTAATGCCAAAGGTGGGATTGGTTTTTCAGACCAAAGTAGTGCTACCTTAACCGATAATCAATGCGCTAAAAATGGCGAATACGCCGTGAAAATCGAAACCAAACGCAGCCCAAACTTAGCTGAAAATCTGGGTTGTGTCACCAATGCGACTGCGCCAATTGCAACACCAGTAAAACCTCCTCTTGTTTTCCTCGAGAACTCGAGTACCCCTGGAATTGGTTTTGCAGTTCCAGATTCAAAGGAACAATTTCTAAGTTATCATATTGCCCGCAATTCTAATTTATGGAATATGCGCTTAGCTCGTAACAAAAATGTGCTTTTTGGAACGACCAATGGCGAAGAGTTTCATCAAGCTCGGGCTAAACCGCTCGAGCTATACACTTGGGGGGTTGCTTGGTGTAATGCTTCGGCAAAGAGTTTAGCTTTTGACTTAGAACGAATAGAATTACGCTTAGAAGCCAATGGCATTCCACTTTCGGTCAGTCGGACATTCTCGGGGGCAGAACCAACACCTGCCAGTAAAAATCGTCATTGCTACCGAATCTCGACCTTTATTCGTGGTCAAGTTGGTTCAAATGCGCGGCTGAGTGCGGTGGCTAATGTTTTAAGCCCAGATGTTGATAATGACGGCAAAGGGCTGTTTGAAGTTGGCGAACATCGTATCTCTTTGGATGTGTTGTTTAGTGGAACATCTTCAATCCCAGCTAAACCTCTGCAAGTAGCCTCTGGTATTTCCCAAACCCAAAGCGAAATCTTTGCAAAAGCCTATTTAAGTTCAGGGGAGCAGAATTCGGTTGAAGTTGCCATGCAGCACTATGCACCTCGAGTTGTCTATTACAAACTTGGAGAAGTCAGTATTAGCACAATCCTAGCCGATAAGCTGAGTTATTTTTCTCGTTGGGTACAACGCCGCTACTGGTTAGATTCTAGTGTGCAAACCCTTCAAGTCACAGCCAATGGTAGAAAAATTCGCTTTGAATATGGTTTTCGAGTCAGTCGTTCGGATAAAAGTCTTTCGGGTCGGGCTTATGTTGTTTTGGGTTTGATTCGTCAGGCAGGAGCAATTAAAATTATTGAGGAAGGCGGTGCGGTGATTTAAGAGCATAAACCTTCTATCGGCATTGTGAAATAAGCATTAAATTCAAATTCTGGACATAAAAAAATCAACCTTGCAAGTCAACTTAAGAAGCCCTATGCTCAAACCATGAATTTAGAAATGGCTCGAGTGATTCTTTTTGTGGGTGACATCAAACTGGTTGCAGCTTTTTACCGTGACGTACTGGGTTTAGAACAAAAAATCTGTTCCGACGACCCTAAGAACTGGCAAGAATTTGAAGCTGGCGGTCTGACCATAGCCCTGCATTTATCCGATGCGCCAAAGCCAAGGCGAATTGCCACTAAAATCGTGTTTTACAGTGGTAATGTCAAAAGCACCAAACAGCAACTCGAGGCTCGAGGGGCAAAATTAGGGCGGGTACTTAAAACCGAAGAATTTGAATTTTGCAACGGCACTGACCCGGAAGGCAATCCGTATTCAATCTCGAGCCGAAGCTAAGGGCAAATATCTGCCACAATCTGGTCTGGAATCGGGAAAAATTGTGATTTCGCATTACCAATTCGGTATTGAATGAGGGGTTGTGAAATAAAAGTATCATAGCGTTTTCCAGCCTCTCGGGGGCGTTTATTCAGTTTGCAATTAAAAGAATTTTTGAAACTCGCGGCGATAATCGCAGCCCCAAAACCACGCGAAGGCAGAACTTTTAAGCTCAGGCTGCCAGAATTCTCGAGCTTTGTGCCGCTAGGTATGCCTTTTGCGCCGTTTATAACCCAAGTTTCGATGTTGGTAAAGAAATTAGATTCATAACGTGGACTCAGCAGCACACGGTCAGCACTTACGCCGCTTGGGGCGAATAGAATTTTTTCTATTGTGATGGTATCTGGTGAATCATTAAAAATTTGCATGGCTAAAAACAAGGCATCTCCGGGTTGTTGTTGCAGACGTTCATAGGAAAGTGGGTACTTAGCTAAGGGCTTTAAGTACAACACCCTCGAAGGGGCAACCGCCACACTCGAGCCGTTGATTTTGACCGTGTTAAAGGTCAGGTCTAAACCAACTTTGGGATTGATGTTCAACTCCAAATTGCGTTTACCAAAAGCATCCACGATTTTCCAGTTTTTAAGCGGTAAACCCGTTACCGAAACACTTTTGATGTCACTATTGGTACTCGAACTTGGTTTACCGCCAAACGGGTCGTTCGGCACAAGCGGTTGTGGGATTTCGTAGTATAACTGCCAAGCGTCCCCTCCTTCCCAGTCGTGTAGAAAATGAACTCGAGCCTCGAGTTTTGGGACTGGCGCAGCCAAGGCAGTTACGCCAAAAATTATCAGTAAGAATCGTTTCATATTCCTAGGCTGGTTTTACTAAAGAGTGCTGCGCCAACAAAACCAGCCGCCGCAATGTTTTCTTGTGCGCCTTGTTCGCGGTTGACGACATAGACAATTCGCTCAACACTTGCCCCAAGTTCGACCAATAAATTGGCGGCACGAATGGCTTGTCCAGCCGTGGTCAGCACATCTTCAATTAAAGCAATTTTGGCATTTTCGGACAGTACCCCTTCGATGAGTTTAGCTGTACCGTATTCCTTAGCCCCTTTGCGGACAATCACAAACGGCAGCCCAGTCTCGAGCGACACGGCGGTTGCTAGTGGCACAGCCCCCAATTCTACCCCTGCCAAACAAGTAATTCCTTCGGGCAGCAAACCCGCCAAGCCAATCGCAAGGTCACGCAATAACCTTGGTTCGGTGCAAAAACGGTACTTATCCATGTAATAGCGGCTGCGTTGCCCACTCGAGAGTAGAAAATCCCCCTCGAGATAGGCAGCTTTGACCAATCTTGTTCCAACTTCTTCTTTATTAAATGACATAACTCATCATACCTTGACTCGAACCAATAGCACATATGCTAAACTTAAGCAGTCAAACAAATTATTTCAGAGCGCTTGGCGCTCGAGGGGGCGTTTCATTGCAACTCGAGGGAAATAACATTATTCACGCCGCTCCAGAGGTCGTTTTTGCCGCACTGCAAGACCCCCAAATGCTTGCCAAGTGCGTACCGGGTGTCAAAAAACTTGAGATTGAATCCGAGGGTATTTTCAAGACTACTTTGGAGGTCGCGGTTGGTCCAGTCAAAGGCACATTTAACGGTAAAGTCAGTGTTTTGGATATGGTCTTAAACCAAGCCCTAACCCTAAAAGTCGAAATGCGAGCGCCAGTTGGCATTGCCAGTGCCATTGGCAGAGTCACTTTACACCCACAAGATTCTGCCACTCGAGTTCATTGGAGCGGCGAACCACAACTTGGGGGCATGATTGCCAGTGTCGGAGCGCGTTTAATCGGTGGTGTCGCCAAAGCCCAAGCCGATTTATTTTTTGGCAAACTCGAGCAGGAGCTAAAGGCAGGGGAAGCGCGAGTAGCCCGTGAGGTGCTGTCTTATGAGCAAGAAGGATAAAAGCGGAAAAGGTGGAACTTCATCTGATTTGCTAACAATTGATTTTCTAAAATATAAAATTTCTCGAGCCAAACCACAATTGTAAGTACCAAAAAGGAGTTGTTATGGCAGACAAAGTTCCAATTAGCATCAGCGTCAACGGCACAAAGCACTCGAGTCTGGTCGAACCACGCACGCTGTTGGTGCAGTATTTGCGTGAACACCTGAATTTGACAGGTACACATGTTGGGTGCGATACCAGTCAATGTGGGGCTTGTACTGTCCATCTGGATGGCATGGCAATTAAGTCCTGTACGAAGTTTGCAGACCAAGCCAACGACTCGAGAGTCACTACCATCGAAGGGATAGGAGAAACCGGTAATCTGCACCCCTTACAAACAGGATTTTGGGAAATGCACGGACTGCAATGTGGTTTCTGTACCCCCGGTATGATTATGAGCGCGGCAGATATGCTCAAGCACAACCCAAAACCCACTGAAGCCGAAATCCGTCATGGACTCGAGGGAAATTTTTGTCGTTGCACCGGTTATCACAACATTGTAAGGGCAGTCCAACACGCCAGTGGTCAAATAGTCGCGCAAGCCGCAGACGATTAGAGGCAAGTAAAAATTCTTCGCCCTGCGTTGTTGCCTCTTACGAAGGAGTTCTATGACACAAAAATTTGTTGGTCAAGCGATGAAGCGTGTGGAAGACCCGCGTTTTATCACTGGTGCGGGTAATTACACCGATGATATTGCGGTGCTTGGGATGGTTCATGCGGCAATGGTTCGCAGCCCGTATGCCCATGCAAAAATTAAGAGTATTGACTCGAGTGCCGCGCTTGCCTTGTCGGGAGTGCTGGCGGTTTTAACAGGTAAGGATTTGGTTGGGGCTGGAATAAACCCGATTCCGACAGGTTGGTTGTTGCCAGACTTAAAAATCTCGGCGCATCATGCGATTCAACCCGAAGAAGTCAATCATGTTGGTAACATTGTGGCGGTGGTGATTGCTGAGTCTCGAGCCATTGCCGAAGATGCAGTTGCGCTTGTAGACGTGGACTATGATGTTCTGGATAGTCTAAGTTTGGGTTCGGATGCTTTAGCAGAAGGCGCGGTTCAAGTTCACCCTGAAGCCCCGGGCAATATGGCTTTTGATTGGAACATTGGCGACTCGGCAGCCGTAGATGCAGAATTTGCCAAGGCAGATAAAATCATTCGTCTCGAGTTAAAAAATCAGCGTTTGGTTGCCAATGCCATCGAACCACGCGCCAGTCTAGCCGAGTACAAACGGGCTGGTGAGGAGTATACGCTTTACACCACCAGCCAAAATCCGCATATTCACCGCGTCATGATTGGTGCGTTTATCATGGGTATCCCAGAGCATAAACTGCGGATTGTCAGCCCAGATGTTGGCGGCGGATTTGGCAGTAAAATTTTCCAGTACCCCGAAGAAGTGATTGTGCTGTTCGCCGCTAAAAAAGTGGGTCGTCCAGTCAAATGGACAGCGCGGCGTTCGGAATCTTTTGTTTCTGATGCCCAAGGGCGCGACCATGAAAGTGTGGCAGAAGCAGCCGTCTCGAGCGACGGCAAACTGCTGGCATTGCGGGTAGACACAATTGCCAATATGGGCGCGTACCTAACCACTTTCGCCCCAGCCGTGCCGACCTATTTATACGGCACGTTATTAAACGGCACATACAAATGGAATGCGATTCATGCCCATGTGCGCGGGGCGTATACCAATACGGTTGGCGTGGATGCCTACCGTGGTGCGGGACGACCCGAAGCCACCTACCTCATTGAACGGATTGTCAGCATGGCAGCCTTAGAACTGGGTATGGATGCCGCCGAAATTCGTCGTAAAAACTTTATTCAACCCGATGAATTCCCATACCAAACCCCAGTTGCCCTTGCTTACGACAGTGGCAATTATGAACCAGCCCTAGATATGGCACTCGAGAAACTGGGTTACACAGCCCTTCGAGCCAAACAAGCCGAAATGCGAAAACAAGGCAAGTACATTGGCATTGGTGTTTGCACTTATCTTGAGGCTTGCGGACTTGCCCCTAGTGCCTTGGTCGGGTCACTTGGCGCTCAGGCTGGACAATGGGAATCTGCACTGGTGCGAGTGGCTGCCACGGGCATGGTTGAAGTGCTAACCGGTAGCCATAGCCACGGACAAGGACACGAAACCGCTTTTGCCCAAGTTGTGGCAGATGAACTGCAAATCCCAGTCGAACACGTCAGCTTGGTTCACGGCGACACCGCCCGACTACCGCATGGTTGGGGCAGTTATGGCTCGAGAAGCGCTCCTGTTGGTTTAAGTGCAATAACGCTGGCTTGCCGTAAAATTACCGATAAAGCCAAGAAAATCGCGGCGCATCTGCTCGAGGCAAGCAGTGAAGACATGGAACATGTGGATGGAAAATTCCAAGTTAAAGGTGTACCAGAACGCAACAAATCCTTCTTTGATGTGTCTTTAATGGCGCACCTTGCCCACAATTACCCCGCCGATCTTGAACCCGGACTTGAGGCGACCCATTTCTACGACCCGAAAAACTTTGTCTATCCTTTTGGAACGCACTTGGCAGTGGTCGAAATAGATTCAGATACTGGCAGCACCAAGCTGATTCGCTATGTTTGTGTGGACGACTGTGGTCCGATTATCAATCCGCTGATTGCCGAAGGACAAATTCATGGTGGCGTAGCCCAAGGGATGGGACAAGCCCTGCTCGAGAATACGCTTTACGACAAGAGCGGACAGTTAATTAGCGGCTCGTACCTCGAG
The DNA here is from genome assembly GCA_031388325.1 of Deinococcales bacterium. Taxonomy (GTDB): domain Bacteria; phylum Deinococcota; class Deinococci; order Deinococcales; family JAAFIG01; genus JAAFIG01. Next base: position 1,522 of record JANNEE010000250.1, on the reverse strand, counting down.
TACACCATGCCTCGAGCCGACGATATGGTACAACTCGAAATTGGGCATACCGTCACCCCAAGCCCGCACAACCCTTTGGGAGTCAAAGGTATCGGAGAGGCTGGAACAATTGCCAGTACCGCCGCCGTTGCTAACGCGGTGATTGATGCCCTCGAGCCATTTGGAGTCAAGCACCTTGACATGCCGTATACTTCAGAAAAGATTTGGCGAATCATGCAGTCTAAACTCCCCGAAGCCGCCGACGATTAACGAGGTGATGTGAATGGTACTCGAGAAAAAACTGAGTCTACAAGATTATTTTGAGCTTGAAAAAAATCTCGAGGTACGTCATGAATTTGTGGACGGGGAGTTAATTCAAATGCCGGGTACAACTAAAATTCACAATAAAATCATTCGCAACATTATGGTTGCCTTAGATGCTGCGACTCGTCGTGAAGGCTGCGAATTGTACAGCGAAACCATTAAATTACAAACTGCCAGCCGTAAAATTCGTTACCCCGACATCATGCTTAGTTGCCAGCCCTCCGAAGATGCCTACTTAGAGACCAGTCCTTGTTTTATAGCCGAAATTTTATCAGAAAGTACCGAAACCACCGATTACACCGCTAAGGTACGCGAGTATCTGGCTTTAGCAAATTTAGAAGGGTATGCGATTATCGCGCAGACCGAGCGTCTTGTGGTGCTGTACGAACGGCGCGGTGATGAATGGCGTTACAAACACATCAATTCTGGGTCGTTTGAGATTTCATGCTTAAACACGAGTCTAGCGGTAGATACGATTTACCAAGGAATTGAGTTTACATCTGCGTTCGACTCAAACCAAACCAAGCCGTAAAGGAGTTCATATGTACACAGCCGAATTTGATTACCATAAAGTCTCGAGTGTCGCCGATGCCTTGGCAGCCTTGGCAGCCAATCCCGATGCAAAATTGCTGGCAGGTGGGCATTCGCTTATTCCAACCATGAAGCTGCGTCTGGCTGCGCCAAGTGCTTTAATTGATGTCTCGAGTATCGAAGGTCTTAAAGGCATTCGTCTCGAGGGTGAAGTGATTGTAATTGGGGCGATGACCACGCACCGTGAAATCGAACACTCGAGTTTGTTAAAAGAAAAGTGTCGTATTTTGCCAGAGCAAGCTGCGCTGATTGGCGACCCAATGGTTCGCAACAAAGGCACAATTGGAGGGGCTTTGGCGCACGCTGACCCTGCGGCGGATTATCCGGCCTCAATGTTAGCGCTTGGGGCGAGTATGAAAATTGAAAGCTCGAGTGGCGCAAGGGTCGTGACTGCCGATGAGTTTTTTCTTGGCATGTTTCAAACAGCCGTTCTTGAAGGAGAGATGCTGACTGAAATTCATATCCCCGCCAATACTCTAGGCAGTGCTTACGAAAAATTTGCCCATCCTGCCAGTCGCTATGCAATTGTGGGTGTAGCCGTGGTCAAGCACGCCAGTGGCAACACTCGAGCCGCCGTGACTGGGGCGGGTGCTTCTGCCATGCGGCTAACCAAGCTCGAGGCGGGTGC
>JANNEE010000234.1:0-1645 GCA_031388325.1 Deinococcales bacterium | reverse complement strand
TGGCGGATTAAATTATGAATCTGTTGTCCGACACCGCGAATCTGATAATCTCGGACAGTCAGAACCGCAATTCCGTCGGGGCGCATCTCGAGGACGGGCATTTGGCTGGTGTTAAAAAGTGCGCCTTTGTACTTGATGTTGATGGCTTGACGATTTTCGCCGCGTAGCAAGTTTAGGGTGATGTCTTCACCGGCTTGGACTTTTGGGGTCAGGTCAGCCCTAAACTTTTGGTATTCTGCAAGGGTCGCAAAACTCGAGAAAAGGATGTTGTTGTAGCCCACCAGACGGTCGCCGTAGCGAACCCCGGCTGCTTCGGATGGGCTACCAATTGTGACTCGAGTAACTAGTTGGTCGCGTAGAATTGGGCTGCTTAAGTTATTTTCGCTGTCATACTCACATGTGCCGTTGGGGGTATCGCAAAAACTCGAGAAGCGAAGTCCTAGGGCTGGGCGTGGCGTAATGGCTTGACCTTGGCGATTGGCGTTTTCTTGGCGCACCGCTTCGGCATTTAAGTAATAGGCATGTCCGTCTTGGAGGTCGGCAAATAACTTGGCAATAACTGGTTCAATTTTTTCATAGCTGCATTCTTCTGGGTTGGCGGTGCGTAAACAAACCAAGGCGACTTCGCTGCGGTATTTTTCTAATAAGGCTGGAATAGCCACGGTGCTAGGTCCAAAATACTGAGTTTCGATAAAATTGGCGGCTTGGTTAAAGAGTTCTACGGCTGGACTAGCCAAGCCTTGGGTGGCAATACAAACGCAAAAAGCAAGGCTTAAAAAGACTTTTTTCATCGTCTAAGCCTATCATTTTTGAAGGCTGCGCCTAGTGAAGTTTCACGCTTTGATGGCTTGTGGGGTAAACTGGCGGTGTTTGCGGTTTTACTGCACGAAAGGAATTCATGAATAATTCGATTGACCCCAATTATCAGACAAAATTAGAAACAATTGCCGAACGTCTTAAGTCCCACACTGGCACAATTGTGATTGCCGCCCATGTAGACCCTGACGGAGATGCGATTGGCAGTGTTTTAGGGGCATCTCGGGCATTAGCCGCCATTGGTAAAACGGTGTTGCCGGTTGGTATGCCGCCGCGTTACTTAGAATGGATGGCTAGGGCAGATGAACTGACCCCTAAACTCGAGGTTCTACCAGATGGTGCGCTGCTTTTGGTGGTGGATAGCGCCGAGGTCTCGAGGGTGGATGGTGTGCCAATGAACCAGGCTGGTATTCCAATCATTAACATTGACCATCATGGTTCTAATCCACGTTTTGGCGAAATTGCTTTGGTCAGTCCAGATAAAGCCGCTTGTGCCTTAATGGTTAAAGATTTGGTAGTGGCGCTTGGCGTGGAACTTAACCCCATAATCAGTGAGCCACTACTGACGGGTATTCTGACCGATACTGGTTTTTTTCGTAATAGCAACACCGATACTTCGGTGCTTCATGCGGCGGCTGATTTACTTTCTTCAGGGGTCAGTTTAGTTAAAATTAACGAAGCCCTGGCTTCTCAACCGCATTCGTTTTATAAACTCCAAGCCGAGGTCTACTCAACAATAGAATTTCCGCTGTCCGGCAAGATGGTCACGGCTTTTGTTAATTCGGCGATGCTGACGCGCTTAGGGGCTTCTTGGGAAGATGTCGAAAGT
>JANNEE010000205.1:0-2730 GCA_031388325.1 Deinococcales bacterium | reverse complement strand
GGTTGGGGTGGCAATAATTTCCATATCGCCAGCCTCAATTTTTGGGGCGAAATCACCATACAGTTCAAGCATATCGGCGGGGTAGCTTTGCCGATAAAGCGGGTCTAAGCACCAGCGATTAGAAAAACTATCGTAGCGTTTAGCCGCCAGAATATCAGCCTCAGATTCGGAGGCTGGATGCACCGTCCAGAGGTTCAAGGCAGCCCCAACTTTGGCTTGGCTCGAGCCGTTCCGAATGGCTGGAATTGCCAGTCCATGCGACAATAACAAATGATGCGCCACTTGTAGCGCCAAAGCTGGGTCTTTTTTGCCAGGCGCAAACATACCGATTTGATGCCCTAAAAAAGCTGTACACCAAGGTTCGTTGTGGGTAAACCAGTTTTTAACTCGGTCTCCTAAATGGCTTGCCATGACTTGGGCGTACTCAGCAAAGGCAAAAGCCGTGTCTCGAGCGCCCCAACCACCTTTATCCTCTAAGGCTTGCGGCAAATCCCAATGGTACAGGGTTAGCCACGGCTCAATCCCACGTTCAAGCAAAGAATCCACCAGTCTCGAGTAAAAATCTATCCCTGCTTGATTGATTCGCCCTCTGCCTTCGGGCAATACCCGAGACCAACTGGTACTGAACCTGTAAGCATTAAAATTAAGTTGCTGCATCAGGTCGGTGTCTTCGAGATAACGGTGATAATGGTCGCAAGCCACATCGCCAGTATCGCCATTTTTGGTACGACCTGTGGTGTGGGCAAAGGTATCCCAGATGCTTGGGCTGCGTCCGTCAAGATTGGCTGCGCCTTCGATTTGGTAACTCGAGGTGGCTGCGCCAAACAGAAAGTGATTTGGAAATTGTGAACGATGTAAACCCATAATTTTTCCTTTCGCCTACTTAACCAGCGCATCAAGCAAGTCTTTACGCCAGCGTTTCATTAAATTGTCGTAAACCCCAAAACCAGAAGCAAATTCCCAGTAACCCCAACTTGCACCAGAGGCTTCGATGGTTTCTCGAGTAAACTTGGTCCAACGCAGCCGCGAAGCAGCATCGGCTTTGTTGTATGCGCCAAATTCACCCATAAAAAGTGGTTTGCCAAGGCTCTGGGCATAATCCACCGCAAGTTTAATGTGCTGAATCACATTGGCTTGCTCGTCGGGTGTGCCTTTCCAGAGTGTTCCAAGGTGTTTATAGCCGTCTGCCCACCATTCTGCCCCTTGGTGGGTAAATGGAAACGGATTGTAATTATGAAAAGTGACAATCAGATTTGAGTCTTGGGGCAGTACCAATTCTTTTAGGCGGTCAGCATTATTCCAACCATTACCGCCAACAATTACGGCTCGAGTTGGATTGGTTTGGCGAATAACCGCCAAGACTTTGGCAAAATAATCATTCCAGTACGGCTCAATTTTCTCGTGTGGTTCGTTACAAGGCTCAAAAATAACCGTGTCTGGTTGGTTTTTATAGCGCATCGCAAGTTGTTGCCAAATACCAAGCCAGCGTTCTAAATGCTCAGGTGGTTTTTGCATCAGGTCGTCGTAATGGTGTAAGTCTAAAATAATACTTAAACCACGCTTCTTGGCATTTTGAATCGCCCAGTCAACCCGCAGTAGTAATTCACGCTTGAGTGTGTACGGTGCAGCTTCGGCGGCATAGGCACTAAATTTAACTGGTAAACGAATGGCGGTAAAGCCACCCTGTTTAACCAAATCAAAAAACCGTTCCTCGAGTTTTACACCCCATGCGCCCTCGGACGGGGCTTCTAGGGCATTACCGAAATTCATGGTGCGGGCAAGGGTTTTATTGACCGCAAAAATATCTCGAGGGCTGTTTTGGGCTTGGGTCATGGTTATTCCTATCAGTGCAACTAGCACTCCAATAATGTATTTCATTTGTCTAACCCCGGCATGGTGATGGCTCGAATAAAAGGACGCTGGGCGATTAAAAATAAAACCATTGGTACAACTGTAGCAATCACGGCAGCTGCCGAAATCAGATGTGGGGTACTGCTGCCGTAACTCGAGCTAAACATCCGCATCAAGACCGATACAGGCATCAAATCGGTTTTACCAGCCAAGTACAAGGTCGGGTAGAAAAAATCGTTCCAGACAAAGATAAAATGTAAAATGGCAACCGCAATTAAAGCGGGGCGGATTAAAGGCAGTAAAATAAACCAAAGAATTTGCAGTGGGTTTGCACCGTCTACTTTGGCAGCTTCATCAAATTCTTTGGGAATGGCTAAGAAGAATTGGCGCAGTAAGAAAATACTATAAGCACTGCCAAAAAACGATGGCACAATCAAAGGCAACCATGTCCCAACCCAACCGATCTTAAAAAAAAGAATATATTGCGGCACAAACAAAACAACTGTCGGTAACATCAACGTTACGGTCACTAGACCCAGTAAAAAGTCTTTGTAGGGCATATTAAAGCGTGCCAAACCATACGCCGTAAAAGTAGAACTAATCAGCACCCCCAAGGTACTTAAGCCCGCAATGATAAAAGTGTTGCTTAAACCACGCACAAAACCACCGGGCAAACGATCCCAGGCTTCCACATAATTAGAAAAACGTGGGCTGAATGTCCAGAGGCGCTCTAAAGCACGGTAAGAGCCTTCGTAAGTAATAGGGGTGTTTGGATTTTTAGGGTCAATAAAAACACTGCTTGTACGCCCCGGCTCGAGCAGCGCAAGTTGCTGGGTTGAGCCATTGATTGGCACATTATAGATTTTTAATTCTTGGTTT
>JANNEE010000200.1:0-3996 GCA_031388325.1 Deinococcales bacterium | reverse complement strand
GAAAAATCTCCTGCCATTGGGTGCTTTGTATGTCGTTTTCCTCGAGCCAAAAGTATTTCCCGCCCGTTAGTTTGGCATTCTCGGCTTTGCCTTCAAAAATCTCGCGTAAACCCCACAAATTGGCATGGTAAACCCGTTTTCCTAACTCGAGTGGCGGTTTTTTGTTGGGTGGTAATTTAATAAAAAAACCAATTGCCACGCCCTGCATAATGTCAAAGACATTTTCGTCTTTGCTGCCATTTGGGGACGTTTCTTTTTTGCGGCTGTTGCCGTGTAAATCCAAAAAGTACAATTCGTCAAAACTGTTTAACAGCGCTTGGCGCATTCCTCTAAAAGTTGGGTTGTCCAAGTACCCGTGGTTGGTCACAAATGCCAAAATTCCCGCACCTGTTTTGTCTATGCGCCATTGCGAAAAGCGAATAAATTTTACATAGTCATCGTTTAAGTATTTTGGGTTGGCTTCGCCTAGTGGCATTCCATCTATTTCAAAATAATTGGCTTCAGTGTTGTTGTTTAGCGTATCCAAGCCATGCAGCAAGTTGTGAATCCAGTCGCCAGTATTGGCACTGTGACCACTGTACGGCGGGTTGCCAAGTACGACCATCACGGGTGTATCGCGCTTGATGCTGCTGGCTGCCAAAGATTCTTGTTGTAGGGCGGCGGCAAAAGGCTGGAAGGCTTCGTCTACGCCACGCGGTTGCTCGAGGGTATTGGTCAAAAAAATCCGTACCCGTTCTTCTTTTTGCAGTGTGTAGCCAGTCCTCGAGAGCAAAAAATCGAGTTTTAAGTGTGCCAAGGTGTACGGGGCAATTAAGAATTCAAAACCGTGAACTCGAGGTAAAATATGGTCTTTGACGTAGCCGTTCCACATGCCTTGGTTGTTGCTAAAACCCGCGTAAATATGGTTAATCACACGGTGTAAAAACGTACCCGTACCAGTGGCGGGGTCTAACACTTGGACTTTATGCACGCCATCTTCGGTTTTACTGGGGTCGGCAAGCCCGCGTTTTAGGTCAAAACGGGTTTTGAGGATACTGTCCACACTTCGCACGATGTAGCCCACCACGGGTTCTGGGGTGTAATAAACACCGCGTTTTTCTCGCATGGCTTTGTCATAAGCCGCCAAAAAAGTCTCGTAAAAATGCAGTACAGGGTCGCCCGCGCCCGTGGTTTTACCAAGTTCTGATTTGATGCTTTCCATATTGGCGCTGTCCAAGACCATTGATGCTTCCTCGAGCGCCCAAACAAAATCTGGGTGGGCTTCTGCGCCACCAAAGTAACTAAAAATCTGGGTCAGAACCGCATTGCCACGAATGCCCAAAAGTGGTGTGGCTCGGCTAAAAGTGCGCTCCTTAAAATCAGGGGCAAACTGACTGAGTTCACCTAAACTGGTATCGGGTTCGTCCTGCTGGATTCGGGTGGCAAATAAGCCGTAAGTCAGGGTTTGGGCGTACAGGTCGGCAAATTCTTCTCGGGTTAATTCGGCAACCAAAATGGTTTTGACACTTAAAAACTGTTCGGTTAATGGTTTTTTCTCGAGCTTTAACTCTTCGCGCAGCACCCGACGAATCACCATTCGTATTTGTTGGGCATAATAGGCTAAACGCATCGCCAGTTCTTTGGCACTACCAGCGGCTGGGGTCGGATTCTGGACAAAGGCTTGCAATAAACTGCTCAGTTCTTCTTCGGCATTGGCTTTTGGGGTGATGGTTTTTTCAAATAAATCGGCAAGGCGCACTGTGCGGCGTAACTTGCCCCGCACATACCACCTAAATTCTAAGTAATCGGATAAAATCAGGTTGCCAAGGGCATTGGTGTAACGCTGCCACTGGTCGGTTTTTAAGACTTTATCGAGGTTTATCCCAACATCTTTAACCTCGAGATGCCCGACATCCAAGCTGCCTTTGGAAATAATAAAGTCTGGTGCGCCGTAAACTTTGCGCTTGGCTTCGTTGGTGGCTTTATAACCCGTTAAGACCGACTCGAGCAAATCTTGTAAGTACGGGCGGTAGGTGTGTTCGGTAGCATCGGCTCGAGCGTAGGCTTTTTTAATCTGTGCTAGGTACTGCGCGATTTCGGACATAGGGCAGTCTATCAAAAGCGCTTGGGTATCTGACCTAAAAACTGGCAATGCGGGCTTTGTATTGCCCTTCGTCATCTATTAACATCTCGAGGTACTGGCGCTTCTCGAGGGCATCAATCATCGCAAAACCACTTTCTAAATCAAGCACAATCCCGTCTTTCATGACCGTATGCCCGTAGACCCCAAAGGCATGACCCGCGTCTTTGACATAAAATGGTTTTTCGTGCCACCAATGTTTACTATCACGGTCATTGTAAAAAAAGTCATCAAAGTACATCATCCCCGGCAGTGGTCCTGCGTGGGAAAAATGGACACCTTCGATGCGGATATAACGCTGGAAACTTTTTATCCATTCTTGTAAATCTTCTGGGAGCGGTGTACCGCCCTTGCTTGGGTCAAATTCGGCATGGATGACACCCATTGCATTGCCCAGTAAGAACTTATGCTCGAGCGCGGCATCGTCGTGATTACCCAGAATAATTTCGACGTTGCCACCAGATTTTTCGACAAATTCTTTAATCTTATAAAGTTCTCGAGTTTGCGCCCTAGAAGCACTTTTTAAGTGGTCGGGGTTGCGAAAATCATACCCTTCACGTCCTGTCAATTCTTCGTAGCGCACTGTGGTTTTAGGATGAACCAAGTCACCCATTAAAATCACGCGGTAGCGTCCGTCGAGGACTGGCGGGGTGGGGTTGCCGTGAGCATCCATTGCAAACGAGGCTTTGAGCGCTCCGTAAAGCAAGCCCCAATCTGTGTGGACATCTCCGATGGCGATAACTTTGACCATGTTTTACCATTCTACTCATACTGGGGGGTATATCGCAAAGACCCTTGAGTGGGGGACGAAAATCTGTACGGTATGAAAAACTTCACATTCAAACAAAAGTACAGCGCATTCATAGAAAGTGTTACCAAGCTACATCTTGGAGTATGATGCCAAGCCACATGAACTCGAGTTTTGTTGGTTTAACCGCACTTGGCACGTATGTCCCCGAGGAAATCGTCACCAACGATGATTTGGCAAAGCGCGGCATCGAAACATCGGACGAATGGATTCAGTCTCGCACTGGCATTAAAGAACGGCGCTTTGCTCGAGAAGACGAATTCACCAGCCATTTGTGTATTGGCGCAGTCGAGAACCTTGTGGCGCGGTACGGAGCAAAGGTACTCGAGGGCGTGGACATGGTGATTGTGGCAACCAGTACCCCAGACGCGCTTTTTCCACAAACTGCCGCCTTGGTTCAGAATCATTTTAAGTTAAATGCTGGAGCGTTTGATTTACTCGCCGCCTGCCCGGGCTGGATATACGCTTTGTCGGTGGCGGCTGCCTACACCAAAAGTGGGATTCGTAAAAAAGTCTTGGCAATTGGCGCAGAGGCTTTAACCAAAATCCTTGATTGGTCTGACCGCACGACACTGGTGCTGTTTGGCGATGGGGCATGTGCTGGGATTGTTGAAGTCGTGCCAGATGGCTACGGTTTTAAGAGTTTTGTGCTGGGCGCAGATGGCGAAGGTGGCAAACACTTAAACATGCGCTGTATCAATAAAACCTTACCAGACGGTAATCCGTTATCCGAATTTGTGTCCATGAATGGACGCGAAGTCTTTAAGTTTGCCGTGCGGGTGATGCACACCGCCACCAAACAGGCGGTTCTCGAGGCAGGTTTAGAACTAAAAGACATTGCCCAGTTTATTCCGCACCAAGCCAATTACCGAATTATAGATGCCGCCCGTGAATACCTCGAGTTACCCGAAGACCGCGTGGTCGCCACTGTAGACCGTTATGGCAACACCAGTGCTGCCAGTATTGGTTTGGCGCTGCGTGAAGCCATAGATGACGGGCGAATCAAAGACGGGCATAACCTATTACTGGTCACGTTTGGAGCGGGTTTAACTTGGGCTGCCAGTGTGAT
>JANNEE010000191.1:0-5609 GCA_031388325.1 Deinococcales bacterium | reverse complement strand
GAAACAAGGACAAGCGCCGCGTATTTATCTGGGTCTCGAGCCGCCAGTTCTAGTGCCAAGACACCACCAAGGCTATGCCCAAGTAAAACGGGTCTCTCGAGATGTTGAAGTTGAGTCCCCAGCCAATCGCAAATGGTTTTGATGTTGGTGTCCTCAAGTGGTGGAATAGAAGCAAAACCGGGTAAGGTCGGTGCAAAGCAAGTCCAACCGCTCAAGGGTGTCTCGAGGTAAGGTTGCCACCAACGACTCGAAGCATAGTTGCCGTGCAGTAAAACCAAGGTGTTTTTTTGTAGGGGCGAATCTTGTATTCGCCCTGTGTCCAACGAGTCTTGGACAGCCTGAGATTCGGTCATAAATTGTTTTTGCAGAACATGTTTCAGGATTTTTCCAGTCGCACTTTTGGGTAATTCAGATAAGAACAGATAATGCTTGGGGATTTTATAACTGGCTAACTTGGGGCGTAAGAAATTTTGTAATTGCTCGGGACTTAGGCTTGCTCGAGTCACCACAGCCGCCAATCCAACCTCACCCCACTGGGTATCTGGTACGCCCAACACAGCACATTCTAGGATACTTGGGTGTTCATAAATAGCGCGTTCAATTTCAAAAGGGTAAATGTTCTCACCACCTGAGATAATCATGTCTTTGTTGCGTCCAATAATGCTGTAATGTCCGTCAGAATCGCGGGTGGCAATATCGCCAGTGAATAGCCACGTTTGTCCATTGATGGTTTTAAGCACTTCATTGGTCTCGAGTGGTTTTTGCCAGTAGCCGCTCATGATTTGTTTGCCCGATAAAGTCAGTTCGCCAGTATCAGTCTCGACACCGTTTTCATCGCGTAATACAGCTTTTAAGTGCGGCATTGGAAAACCAACACTGCTCGGTTTAAGTTGGGCATTCTCGAGTTTCTGGGTAAAACAATTGACTCCTGCTTCGGTCATGCCGTACCCAAGTTTGAACTGCACACCTTTTTTATTAAATGCTTCGCGGATATGATTTGGACATGGGCTACCGCCGGTAATCGCGTACTTAATTTGCGAAAAATCAAAATCCTCAAAGACAGGAGATTCAATCAGTTTTTGAAACATCGTTGGAACAGCAAATAAAAGTGTACAACCCGAGTCTTTAACCATTTGTAAATAGGCTTGGGGGCTAAATTTCTCGAGAATTGCCACCCGTCCACCGAGTTCGAGTAACGGGGTTGCCAGTGCATTAACCCCAGCGTGAAACATCGGTGTCGCAATGACTGTACAATCATTGCTATCTAGTCTCCAAGAAGTTATCGTGTCAGAAATATTGGTTTCAAACATTTCTCGAGTAATCTGTGCGGCTTTGGCAATACCAGTTGTGCCACCAGTGAATAAGAGCATCACCGTGTCCAATGGTGAACTCGAGATTTCCTGATTTGAAAATGTCTTTTCATCGTTGGGTGGTTGGGCGAGGCACGCCTCGCCCTCTGAAAGTAAATAATTTTCATTGCCAATAAAAGAAGAGCTTTGTTCAATCGTTATTGCGTATTCTTCTATTTCCTCGAGTGTAACCAATTGCAACGCTGGCAATTGTCGTTTTGCTTCCTCGGCTTGGGCTGCGAACTCTGTGGCATAAATCAAAACTCGAGGCTCAATGTATTTAACCAACGGTGCAAGCTCGAGCGCTGGCAAACGGTAATTCAGTGGTACATGAATCCAACCGTGTCTGAGCGCAGCGTAAATCCCCTCAAGCAGAATCGGATGATTTTGCGTTAAGACCGCGACGCGCTCGCCAGTCGTTACGCCAGCTTCAACTAAGTAGCTGCACAGTCTGCCGATTCGTCTTTTAAAATCAGTTCGCGTCAGCCAAGTGCCACGCCAGAAAATCGTGTTCACCACTGCACCCCCACGGCATTCCAGACATAACCCACACCTGCCGAAGCCAGCACAATTCTCGAGCCAGCTTGTACCAAACCCTGTGCCAACGCCAGTTCTAAAGAAAGCAATTGATCTATTTGTCCGATGTGTCCGTAATCCGATAAATAAATGGTCTGATTTGCCCCTAAACCCAAACGCTCGAGAATTGTGTTATGAGCGCTTGGTTTCATATGCAGAATACCCAAGTAATCTATTTTGTTAAAGCCACTGCGCTTAGCAGCTTGTTGAACAACTTGCACAAAATTATCTAAACTTTTTTGCTCGAGTCTGGCTTTCATGCCTTTTGGGTCTGGGACTTGCAAACGGTACTGCAAAATATTTTCGAGAGTAAGTGGCGCACACGTTCCGCCAACTGGCACAATCACATCGCGTGAAAATTCGCCATCGGTGATAAAACTCGAGCCGAGGATTTGATGTGGAGCGCCCTTTTGCAAAATAGCTGCGCCGCCACCCGCTCCAAGGTTGTACATAAAACGCACGTTGGGGTCGGTGTAATCAATCAAATCGCCATTGCGATAACCCCCAGCAATCAAGACGGTTTTTAGGCTGTCATCCTCGAGCATCATTGCTTTTGCCAGTTTGGTCGCCAGTACAAACGAACCACATTTTTGGGCGGCATCAAATGCCCAAGCTCTGGTTGCACCTATTCTATTGGCAAGGTCAATGCCAGCCGTCCAGACTGGAAATTCTTTGTGTTCTTCGGTGATACAAATGATTAAATCGAGTTCTCGAGGGTCGAGTCTAGCTTTTTCTAAAGCAATTTTAGCGGCGGCTACACCCATGGCATTGGTGTGGTCATGTGGGCTTGGAATTGGTTTTTGGGTGATTCCAAGTTTGTTCAGTACCACGTCCACAGGCAAGCCAGAAGCCTTGGCAATCTCGAGCGCCGTCATGCGTTGTTGCGGCAAGTACACCCCTGTGCTGAGAATCCCGATACTCATGATTCACCTAGGGCAATACCTTGTAGTACCATCTGCGCCCAGATACGTGCTAAAGCCCGTGGCTCGAGCCGCCCAGCAGGGTCATACCAACGATGCGCCCAGTTCAGCATTCCAACAATGCCGTAAGTAATGGCTCGAGTTTCAAGGTTTGGACTTAATTGCCCTGTGGCTTTACCTTCTTCAAGCATCTTGTCCCAAGCTGCATCTATGCGCCGTCCCAATTGCCGCATTTCTAAGAACATCGTTTCTTGCAAAGTGGTTTTGTCAGTTTGCAAAACCACACCCAAAGACATCCCTTGATGTTGGTATAACTCGAGACGGTGGGCAATCGCCATTTCGATTTTTTCGACAGTTGGCACTGTCAAACCCGCAATCTCCTCGAGTTCTGCCACGTACTGCACCGTACTTTCCAGCATCACTTCACGCAGAACTTCTTCTTTAGACTTAAAATGATGGTACAAGCTACCCGCCAGAATTCCGGCGGCATCGGCAATATGACGCATGGTTGTGGCACGGTAGCCCCGCCGTGCAAATTCGGTGGCAGCAATGGCAATTAAATCATGACGACGGCTTGAGGGTTCGCTCACAAAAGTCCATTCCGTTCAGGGACACAGCCCGAAGCGAGTAGACCAAACAAGTATTTGGTTGGTTAGAAGCCTAAACCTAACTTTGAAGTCTGTCAAGTGCTGGTTCGCGTGTTAGGATTTTGGGGCATGTACCGAGAAACACTACAAGAACAATTTACTCGCCTGATTTGGTGGGTGATGTTTGTCGGTGTGGGTATCAGCGTGTTTTCGTATGGTGTGCTTAACCCGCCTAAACAATTTCTCGAGAGCGGCTTATTTCGGGTCTTGTTGGTTTTGGTGGGGATTACCAGTTGCCGATTGTTGTTTTGGCATAAACCACTTTTTGGGGCAGGTACAGTTTTACTAACCATTGTTTTAAGTGCATCTTTTTTAATCACCAGTGGTGTGTTTAATAATTCATTTGCAGTGCTTTCGATTGTCACCTTACCAACTTTATTTATCAGTGTGCTTTGGGGTTGGCGTGGTGGATTGCTGGCATTGCTGGCAAGTATTCCAGTCATTTTTACCAAACCAAATTCAAATATCGAAGCCACCGTGATTGGTTGGGTTATTCTGATAGGTACAGCCTTTTCGGGGGCTTTAATTCATCGTCTTGTAGCCGACGTAGACCACGCCCGAGCCAAACTCGAGAAAATGGCAAGTAGCGATCCGCTGACCAAATTGGGTAATCGTTTTGCTTTACAAGCCGATTTTATCAAATTAAAAGGACAGGGTTTGATGTGCATGTGGGATGTCAACGGCTTAAAAAAAGTCAATGATGAAAAAGGACACCACGCAGGAGACACTTATTTACTGGCATTTGTCAAAGCCTACCAAAGTCAATGCTTTGATGACCTCTACCGCATTGGCGGCGATGAATTTGTCAGTTTTCATGACAGTCAAACCAATTTGTCCGATGTCTATGCCAATGTGCGCCAAAAGTTCTCGGATGTATCGGCGGGTTGGGCAGCGATTGAACAACGAGACCTCGACACGGTGTTACGCCAAGCTGACCGTGCGATGTACCTCGAGAAAGGCAAACGGATTGCCAGTACCAACATTGGTTAGGCTTCGGTTGGCTCGAGAACAGCTTCTGGTTCTTCTTTTGTACCGCCGTGCCACGGTGAACCGACCCAATGTTTATAGACCAAGAGTTTTGCCAATGCCACCAATGGCACAGCCAATAAACCACCAAATACGCCTAGCACACTCGCCCCTGCAATGATGGTCAGGATAATCGTGATTGGGTGCAATTCAGTGCTTCGCCCTAGGATGTTTGGGCTTAAGACCAGTGCCTCGACCTGATTGGCAATCACAAAAACCAAAACCACCAAAAGCACTTTGACCAAACCAAATTGACTGGCAAGCAGTAGCGCAGGAGCAATCAAAATAATCACCCCAAGGTACGGCACGATATTAAAAACCCCACTGATAAATCCAAGTGCCAAAGCCAAAGGCACACCCAGAATTGCCAGCCCCGTGCCAACCATTGTTCCGACTGCCAAGGCAATTAAGAGTTGCCCGCGAATATAGCCGCCAACTGCTACTGAAACATCTTTAGAAAACTCGAGAACCCGACCCTGAAAACGCACTGGAAACAAGCCAATCATGGTTTTACCGATGCCCTCGAACGCCCCAAGCATATATGTGCCAATAATCAGCACCAAGAAAAACTGCACCACCCCACCAAGTACGCCAAGGGTGCGTGTCACAAGTCCGCTACTGGCATTTTGTAACAAGCCCAGTAAATTCTGGACAATACTCGAGAGGGCGGTTTGAACGGCGGTTGTGACCTGATCAATTAAATCCCGAATCTGTTGATTCTGACCACGCACCTGCTCGAGTTCGTCTAGCCAGATGTTGATTTGATTTTGGGTGTTCGTCACCAAGACTGGTAATTTCTGAGCGAATAATGCCAATTCTTGAACCACCGTACCAATTAAAATTGTGGACAAGGCTAAGAATAAAAGCACAATAATAAACGCCACCAATAAACCCAGTCCACGCCGCACACCACGACTTTGTAACCACATCACAAGCGGATGGAATAAATAGGCAAAAAGGTAAGATAAACCACCCAGTACAAAGACACTCGAGAGTTCTTGAATCACGCCCCTAAACGAACCAAAAATAAATTGAATCGAGAATAAACCAATCGCTATCACCGCCAAAGAAAACGAAAGTTGTACCCAACG
>JANNEE010000180.1:0-6445 GCA_031388325.1 Deinococcales bacterium | reverse complement strand
TCTTCGAGCGAATCGGCGTAGCCTAAGTGCGATTGTCCGGCTGCTCCATTTTTAGAAACGCCACAACGGTAAGCAAAAACCCGTTCGTTCCACTCGAGCCAAAGCAAAGTATCTGGGGTTTCTAGTTCGCACCAAATGCTAAATTCGCCTTCTTTGGTTGTCCAGTCCATAACAAAGAATAACTCGAGCCGCTTGACTCGAGCTATCTCTATTCAGACTTATTGTGCGACACTGACGTTAATGGCTTGCGGACCTTTGCCCGTTTTACCATTTTCAACATCAAAGTTGACTTTTTGTCCTTCAAGCAGTTTGCGGAAACCAGCTTGACTAATCGCGCTGTAATGCACGAACACGTCTGCTCCGCCTTCTCGAGCAATAAAACCAAAGCCCTTTTCAGCGTTGAACCATTTGACTGTACCTGTTTCTTGTGCCATAAACTCTCCAAACGGACATTTTCCGCTCCTGCTGCCACAATGCTTAGAACTTTTGGATGCGTTGTGCGAGGAATCATCAGTTTACCATAATTGTAAGGCAAGAGCCAATCTAATGCACAAAGGTTTCGTGTACAAATTCAGTGACCATTGGTTCAAAGGCAGTGCGTTGTTCCCGAAACAGCAGGGCTGCTTCTCGAGAGCGCCAAACATGAGGTTGTAACTCGAGTGGTAAATCTGGGTCTGAGAATAAGAATTTGCGGTAGGCATGGAGCATCGTCACATACATCCCAAAAGCCGCCCTAGGGTTTTCTGGGGCAGCTTTTGACTTAAACTGTTCTAAGAACCCCTCAAATTGTTGGTTGAGGCTTGGGACATCCCATGTGGCTTTGACAAGTTCAGGGTTGCTGCGTCCAAAATGTGCTGCTTCAAACACATCCACATACTGCTCGAGGTGATACGCTTTAGCAAGGGCAAGGGCTTCTTGGACAAGCGGATTGGGGCTAATCCAAACGCCGGGTTGTAATGCCCCAAAACCAAGAATTAAAAGTTCTTTGCGTAAGTTATCACGGGCTTCTTTGGCGGTTTCTGGAATCGAGTAGGTCAGCACCCGCCACTGACCATCCCAAATTCGGTCGAGCGGTTGGTATAAGCGCCCAACCGCCCGATGAACCCGCCAGCGAACTTCTGGGGTCAGGGCAAAGTACGATTTACGTCCACGTTTTTGAACTTCTAGCCAACCTGTGCGGCAGCTACGCGAAACCGCCGCCCGAACCGCACCTTCGGAGAAACCAAGTGCCTCCATCCAAGTAATAATTGTGCCAACCCAAACCAAATCGCCTCTGGGATGGACAAATTCTCCAAAAATCGTAAATAGACTTGAGCGGGCTTTCACATATGCCCTTGCAGAGTTTCTCGAGATAACAATTTAGCCGTACCTTTTTGCAGCGCCTTGGTTAGCTTAAAACGCGGTAAATCAAATTCGTTTTGAATACCGTTTAATTTATCGGCGACGATTTGCCCAATGTATGCCGCAAACTTAAAGCCATGCCCCGAACACGGGCTAACCAGCATGATTTGGCTCGAGTCTGGGTGATTGTCAAGTATAAAATCATGACTTGGGGTGTTGGTGTATAAACAGGTTCGGGCTTGAATCAACGCCCAATTTTGCTTAGGCAGATGTGTCTCTAGCCAGTTGTGGGCTTGCGTAACCGTGGTTTGTGGCACTGTAAATTCTCGGGTATTGGGGTCAGTGACATCTCCACTTTGATGAAACCCAAGTTTGACCCCCGGTAAACCCTGCACCGGAAAACCATAGACCAAACTGTTGTGGTCAATAAAAATCGGGAAGTGCTGAGGCGTAAATAAGCCCAAGTCTTTGGGCGCAAAATACATCACGCTCTCTAAAGTCACCTCGAGTTTAGGGGCTAAGGCTGGTACAAGTTTTGGCAACCATGCACCTGCGGCAATCACAATTTGTTCCGCCACAAAAACCCCTTGATTGGTTTTGACCATGTTCTGCGTCACATCAATTTGCAAAACTTTGCAGTGTTCAAGCAGGGTCACACCCAAGACTCGAGCTTGCGCCACCATCAATTCCACCCCCCGCGACGGCATCACAATCCCAGCGTCTGGGCTGTGCAAACCAACCCAATCATTCGGCACACGCCACTGTGGGAAACGCTCTTTTAAGGTACTCGAGTCGAGGCGTTCAAAGGCTGCGCCGACCTCCATCATGGCTTGGGCAGTTCGTTCTAAACTGGCGTTGCCACTGTTTCCCACATCCAAACCGCCAAATAAATCCAGTACCCGTTGCCCTGTGTCTGCCTCGAGTTCACGCCATGCTGCCAAGGAACGCATCGCTAAACGCGCATAATCTGGGTCGTCGTAAGCAAAACGAAAAATTCTCGAATGCCCATGCGAAGAACCACGTTCGTGCGGCACACTGAACTGCTCGAGCAGCAAGACTTTTTTACCGCCTTTGGCTAGGGCTAAGGCACTGCTGCTGCCAGCCGCCCCAGCCCCGACAACAATTACATCAAAACTTTGCATAAAGCATATTCTAACGGGTTTAGCCTGTGGTCATTTTTCACTATTTTAACGGGTAACCATCTGCTTCGAGAACGGCGGCGGCTACTTCACGACGCAACTTAATGATATTGACTGAATCTGTTTTGGTAAAGCGTTTTAAGGCTGCCAAAGTCATGCGGAAATCATCGCCCTCCAAAAAACTCGAGATCGCTTCACGTCCAGCGCTCATGGTTTTATCGGCGGCTTGCGCCACCAGAATTTGTGCCATGGCGGTTGCAAGACTGGCATTTTTGCCGCTTGAGATAATTTTTTGCGCCCGCACCACAGCACTTTCGGCAACATAGGCTTGGATAATCATATCAGCAGTTCGCATCATCGTTTCTTGCTCTTCGCCGAGCTTAGGACCAAATTTCTGCGCCGCACTTCCCGCCACAGCCAAGGCTGCTTTTTTGAGGTTTGCCACGACTTTGGTCTCAACAGCTAACGGGGCATCCGATTCGTCCATCTCAAAACTAGGCTCGAGCAGTTCAGCTTGGAGTTTTTGCGCCGCTTTGAGCAGTGGCAATTCGCCCTTGAGCGCCATTTTTAAGAGTTCGCCCGGAATCAGCATTCGGTTAATTTCGTTTGTGCCTTCAAAAATACGGTTGATACGGGAATCACGGTAAGCCCTTGCCATTGGGTATTCTTCGGAGTAACCAAAACCACCAAAGACTTGCAAGCCCTCATCGGCACACATGGACAGTACCTCGGTGGCAAAAACCTTAACCATACTGGCTTCGACACGGTGGGTTTCGATGGCTTTTAACTTATCCATGCCTTTTTCCACCGCCGCATCAATTGCCCCTGTTACGCGGTAGGTAATGGTTTCGGCGGCAAAAATACTGGTTGCCATCTGCCCTAATTTCTCGAGAATAGCGCCGTAACTGGCAATCGGCTTACCAAAACTATGGCGTTCTTTGGCGTACTTGGCACTGTGTTCAAGAATCACTTTACTGCCACCCGCCCCGCCCGAACCAAGTTTGTAGCGCCCGATGTTGAGGATATTAAAGGCAATTTTTGCGCCCCAACCAACCTCACCAAGTAAATTCGCCACGGGAACTTTGACATCCTCGAGAATTAACTGGGTGGTGCTGGACAACCTGATACCAAGTTTTTCTTCTTCTTTGCCTATGCTTACACCTTCAAAAGCCCGTTCGACCAAGAAAGCACTAAATTTATTGCCATCGGGCGTTGGCACATGGGCAAAAACAGTGAACATATCGGCGATACCACCGTTGGAAATCCACATTTTTGTGCCATTCAAGACATAATGGCTGCCATCTTCGGACAGCACCGCTTTGGCTTTGGCGGCTTGGGCATCCGAGCCACTACCGGGTTCAGATAAACAGTACGCCCCAATTAACTTGCCATTTGCCATGTCTGGCAAGTATTTTTCTTTGGTTTCTTGGCTACCAAAATAAACCAAAGGCAGCATCCCAATGCTGGCATGTGCGCCAAACGAAACCGCAAACCCGCCGCCCCTCGAGAGTGCTTCGCCCACATAACAAGCCATTGCTTTACTTAAGTCCAAGCCACCAAATTCTTCTGGGACTTCGACCAAGAAAAAACCTTGTTCGCCGCACTCATGCAGTATTTTTTTGAGGAGTTCGTTGTTGTGATGCTCCAAACTCTCTTGGTTTGCCACGACTCGAGCCTTGACAAATTCTTCAACAGCGCGAAACATCTCGCGCATATCTGGGGTGAAATCCTCGGGGGTGTAAACATCAGACGGTGCGGCGGCTTCAAGTAAAAATGTACCACCGGGCTTGACTGTTTTTATGGCTTCGGGACGTTCAGCAATCATAAGTACCTCCTGTACTCGAGCAGCATGACGCAAAGCCGTGAAGCTCGAGGGAAAATTAAAATTCTTGTACTTAGTCTAATAAAATTTCTTGGTTTTGTAAAGCCTTAGAAATAAGGTGCTAAAAACCTAATCCTCAATAATTCAATATCTACTTGTCTGGTAAGAGCTTATTGTGTTCCAAATAAGTAAGTACCTCCACCAAAATAAGTTAAGCTAAATTATGGGCGCACCAATCAAAAAACTTGAACTCAGTGAAACCCAAAAAGCAGAACTCGAGAAAACCTATAAACAAGGTAAAACACCTGCACTACCAAAACGCTGCCAAATGATGCTCTTAAAAAATCAAGGTAAAAAATCAGAGAAGTAGCCGAAATCCTAGGTGGATGCGAAGTCGTAGTCAACACTTGGATGCAGCGTTATTCTCGAGAATGGGGTTTTTGGTCATGCGCTGCATTCTGACATGGATTATACTGAATCATGAAAAAATGGCTGATTGCGTTTGCCCTGTCCTTAACTGGTCTTTCAAGTGCTGCCCCACGAGAAAGCCGAGTGCTGCTGGATTTGGCTGCCCCAGACTTTTTACTGACCTCACACCAAGGTAAAGCCGTGAAGCTCGAGGATTTTAAGGGTAAACCGATTGTCTTAAATTTCTGGGCTTCGTGGTGTGGTCCATGCCGAAGTGAATTTCCAGGTTTACACACGGTTTGGCTTCGCAATAAAGCCCAAGTCGAGTTCTTGGCGGTGGCGATTTCTGAACCTCGAGAAACCAGTCTTAAATTCATGCGCGATAGCCAATATACCTTTACTGTTTTGACCGACCCAGACAGCCAAGGGAGTACCGAACCCACCAGAGACGTGGCGAATCGTTATGGTATACAAGCCATTCCAACCACCTATTTTATAGATGCGTCTGGCATTGTGCGCCGTACTGTGCTGGGCAGCATGAATACTTTGGATTTTAGAGATTACCTGCGTGAAATCGGTGTTCATGATTTGGGGCGTTGAACTTTTTTTACCGGACTTGCGTAACTCAAAATAGGTATCTCGAGAAAACCCAGACTCGAGAACAATTTTGGAGGATTTATGAAGAAAATGATGCTTGGTTTGGTGGCAATTTTAGGTGTTTCGGTGGCGCTGGCACAAAGTGACACGATGATGAAAAGTGCTAATTATCTAGCCTATACTAAAGAAGCCTTTGATAAAGCCAGTAGCCAAAAACGGGTCTTGTTTTTTGCTGCCAGTTGGTGTCCAAGCTGCCGTGCAGCCGATAAGAACTTCAACGAGAACTTGAAGAAAATCCCAGAGAATGTGATGATTTTTAAGACCGATTACGACACCGAAACCGCTCTGAAGACCAAGTACAAAATCACTTATCAACACAGTTTTGTGTTTGTGGATGCCAAGGGTCTTGAACTTAAAAAATGGTCTGGCGGCGGCATAGACGAATTGTTGGTCAACACCAAAACCAAGTAATCTAAGCAAACGAAGGTTGAGCCTCCTCGAGCCAACCTTCGTTCTTTTTGGAGTTTTATGCTAACCACAACTTTTTTTGCATTTTTGTCTGGTATTTTAACGGTTGCTTCGCCATGTGTGCTGCCGGTACTGCCGTTTTTGCTTTCTGGTTCAATTGGCGGAAAATCGCGTCCTTACGGAATCATTGCTGGGTTTATTGCGTCGTTCACGGTCTTTACCTTGTTTTTGTCGGGTATCGTTCAAGCTCTTGGGGTCTCACCCGATGCCTTACGTTTGGTCAGTGTCGGTTTACTCTTGATGTTTGGGCTGGTCTTGTGTGTACCGCAATTACACACGATTTACGAGCGCTTCTCGAGTCAGGCAATGGGTAACCTGAGCAGTCTTGGACAAGGAAAAAACGATGGCTTTGGTGGCGGTATGATGGTTGGTGCAACCCTAGGACTGCTCTGGACTCCGTGTGTTGGTCCAATCATGGCAAGTGTAATTACGCTGGCACTATCGAACGCGGTTACTGCTCAAGCCTTTATTGTCACGCTTGGTTTTTCGATAGGCACTGCCATTCCAATGTTAGCGGTGATGCTTGGTGGACGAAAATTACTGACAAGGGCTGGTTGGCTAATGAATAATTTAAGTAAAGTTCAACGGGTTTTTGGTGTGGTGTTGGTGG
>JANNEE010000107.1:0-2846 GCA_031388325.1 Deinococcales bacterium | reverse complement strand
CCAGCAACCTCTAGCACCACACCAGAGCCTTCTTGTACCCAATCGCCTGTTTGCTCATTTAAGCTCCAGAGTGGAATGCTGTCGCCTAATTTAATCGGGCTACCATCAAGGTTAGTATCGGCATACATTGGCAAGCGCACTTTGGCGCTCGAGCCAGCTTTTAAGTTGAGGCGTTGTCCATTTTGTTCAAGCGCAAATTCGGTTGCACCGAGCGAAACAATGCCTGTACTCGAGCCGTTGGGTTGGATACCTTCAAAGCTGCCCGGAAAGGCATTTTTTTCTAAGGGGTCGTTAATATCCACTGGTGACAAACTGACATTGACTAAACCCGTCACGGGCGTGCCATCGGGTTTAACCAAAGCATTGGCGGCTAACTCGAGTCGAGCATTGTCCGTACCCGTAATTGCGCCGCCTGCACTGGCATTTATGGGTTGGGAAGCACCTCGAGCCATCAGTGTTGCCTTAAAATCAGCATTACTGGCGTTTGAACCAATTGGGAACTCGAGAGCGGCAAACGTTTGGGCGTATCCGATTTTATCAAAGACCAAGTTAATTGGAATTCCTGTCGGTACAGACACCGTGACCTTGCCGTTTGTATCACTCGAGCCAAGGTTTACGCCATCAAGCTGCACAGTCACGCCAGCAAGCGGTACGCCTAAAGCATCCGAAATTGTACCGACTACACTTAATGCTGCCCCAGCCACAATACTATTGACTGTGACCGTTACGGTTTTCTCCGCAATCGAGACTCCGCCCTTGCCATCGGCTGCCGTAAGTTTGACCGTGAACGAACCCGCTTTGGGGTACACATGGGCAATCCTCGAGCCGCCGCCACGCACCCCATTACCAAAGTCCCAAGAAAGTGTTAAAGCGTCGCCGTCAGGGTCGGTAGAGGTACTCGAGAAGCCAAGCACCGAACCCGCTTGGACAGTGGCTAAAGCCGTAAACCCAGCTACGGGAATTTTATTTTCAATAGGTGGCGTTGGTGGATTACACGCTA
The DNA here is from genome assembly GCA_031388325.1 of Deinococcales bacterium. Taxonomy (GTDB): domain Bacteria; phylum Deinococcota; class Deinococci; order Deinococcales; family JAAFIG01; genus JAAFIG01. The sequence goes on along the minus strand of JANNEE010000107.1, from coordinate 1,846 downwards.
ATAAAGCCAACAACATTATCGGTAATAAATACTTCATAGCTTCTCCTTGGTAGAAAAATCTTGACCACAACTCGAACAAAACCGTGCGTATGGGCTGGTAATAGGGGAATTACACTTTGGGCAAGCCTCGAGTAGTTTCTCGCCATCGTTGCTGCAAAATTTTTCCCCACTCACCAAAGGCACGGCTCTGGCACATTTTGGGCAAACTCGGTAAGCAATTCGTTCTTTGACCATGAATCCCTCCTGTGCTTACTATGCAAGCGGGCTGGTTAGTTGTTGGTTGCTCGAGACAGGGGTTTTGCCGTTTCTCCGAGAGATTCATCGGTTAATTCGGTACAACTGCCGCAACTTGGCACTGCCCAGACCAAACCGTTTGGCTGCGCTCACGGTTACTATTGTTATTTGGCAGCAACCGTATTTGGACATTGCAAGCAAACGTACCGCCCGACCCATAATTGACAACAGGAATCGCAAAATTCTCGGCGCTGCTGGTCATAAACGCCCCACTCGAGTAATTGCCTGATGGGGTCACAAGCGTTAATTTCCATTGGTACACCAAATATTCGGCATCTGGATTCTGCACACTGATGCTGGCGTAAAAGGTACTTGGGTTGGGTTGCCCCACGCAATTGGTACTTGGGGTCTGGCTGCGTAAATCGAGCGTGGTGCGTAAAGCAAAATCCCTGATGCAAATCCCAGAAGCACTCAGTCTATCCCAGCGCTGCACACCACCACTGGCGATGATTGGGTACGGATTTGCGGGTGGGTTCTGCACTGACACATTGACAAAACTCGAGCCGCTTAAACCATCGCTGTCGGTGATAAAGACCCGCACTTCACGGTATCCTGCACCAGCAAAACGAATTTTTTGTTTACAACCACCAGTCACAGTATTGGTGATGCTGTTACTTTCGATTAAATCTGGTAAATCCACTTCCCAGCGCACATTTGGGCAAAGGGTTTGCGGGTCGGCTTCATTTTTATCGAGTATGCCAAGGCTAAATTCTGGGGTCGGGAGGCTCGAGGAATAAGTATAAATCGGGCTGGGCATGGTAAAAATTGCATTTGGAGCAGTATTTTTAACATTGACTGTCAAAAATCTTACTTGCTGGTTAGCTGTGCCATTGCGAACCGTAATACTCAAGACTCGAATTCCCGCGCTACCAAAAGTGCTGCTGTAGGTACGAATTCCAAAAAAATCACTGCTCGAGAAATTATCGTTTGGGTTATTTGGACTGATTTGCACCGTTAAATCTGATAACGGCTGCCCTTGGGGGGCTGCAACCCGAAAAAGGGCTGTTGGGCTGCGTAAATCGGTGTCTATGTTGGCGTTTGTGCCGAGGGTCTCGAGGAAGGGGTTTTTTTGATTATTCCAAGCTGTGCCGCGCCCAGCAAACTCGAGTACCGATAAGCGATTAAAAAACTGACGAACATAGGTATCTGGGATGTAATAATAGCCGCCGTCCCCCGAGCAACCCCAAGAGTTTTTGACCACAAAGTACCCCGCAATGTTGTTCGGTACGCCACCCGGTACGACCACCACAGGCAAGCTGTTACCGTTCGGGGTCGCCGCCGCTCGGACGCTGGCAGCATCCAGAAAACCAATAATCGTGACCGCATGACCGCCCTTGCTGCCCGAGCCAAGGTTGATGCCATCTACCAAACGGTGCTGGTCGCTAAAATCGGTCACAAAACCATTCTGGGCTTCTTGAAAACCAACCCGTACCCCAAATGAAGCCATAATCACTTGACCACCCGCTAAACGTAAGCGCAATTCGTCCAATGGAAAGTTACTGGCATTGCCAGACCAAAGCGTGCGGGTTGGGTTGCTGGCAATACCGCCAAC
>JANNEE010000100.1:0-2249 GCA_031388325.1 Deinococcales bacterium | reverse complement strand
AACTGCTTAAATTCCGCATTGGCGAAGTGCTTGCCACGGCTGCATTTTCACCCGATGGGGTTAATTTTGTGACCGCCAGCGACATCCACGGCGATGTTTGGAACGCCACTACAGGCGAACTTGTGACCTCCCTAAATGGTCATGAGGGTGGAATGCTATCGGCGATTTACTCGAGTGACGGACTGAGTATTTTAAGTGTTGGTGAAGATAAAACCGTGCGACTCTGGAATTCGATTTCGGGCGAACAAAAATGGCAAATAACCCATGAAAAAGAGATAGCCAAAGCCATTTTCTCCACGGACCAAAAACAAGTTATCAGTTTAGATGAAGCTGGCACAACCTTTATTTGGGATGCCCAAACAGGCAAAGAAATCAGTAAATTCGCTGCTACAACCTCCGATTATCATTATTTGCCAGCTTTAATTCCAGTCGGTAATAATGTTGTAATTGCATCTAACCGACTTGACGGTGGTATTGGGGTTTGGGACTTAAACAACAAAGCCCTTTTTGAGCCTCGAGCCGATGAACTGAGTAAATCTGGTACAGTCCAAGCCGTTTCAGCCGATGCTTCACTGGCTTTGATTAACTTAGGCGACAGCATTTTTATTCAAGAATTCGCCACAGGAAAAACACTGCTCGAGATTCCTAACTTTGACAGCCGTTCAAAAGCCCAATTTAGTGCCAACAACCAGCAATTAGTGGTGGCTTCGCCAAGTGGATTGCAATTATTGCAAATACCAAATGAAGTGCTGACCCAAGTTAAAAAATTAGACGTACCCGCCTTACAAATTTCTATCCCAAGCAGCCCAAGCAACCTTGAAACTCGAGTCAGCATCATTCTTGCCTTAAGTACCAAAGGCGCATTGACTGGCTTACAATTCTTGGGCTTAAAGCGCTTAATCGAAGAAAAAGCCGAACCCAAAGAACTCACAGATTTTCTCGAGACACGCCTACCCGAAAAAGATTTTCTTGAACTTGTCTATGCGGGATTCTTTGAACGATTCAATGTTCCACGCGGTAAGCCGTAAGCAAAAGCAGTTGCAACCCCCCTTGTCAATTTAAGCAAGGGGGGTTTTCTCGAGCCGCTTAAAATCCTTTGGGGTATCCACATCAAAAAGTTTTTCTTCATCCCAGTCCATAAAAACCGTTTGCTCGAGATAGCGCATGATTAGCGGCTTTGCCCCAGTTTTCCCCAGCATGGGCAGCAGTTGACTCGAGAAGAGATGCGGTGGGGCAATCACATCACCAAATCTTGAGGCGACAATTTGAGGCTGCTGCTCGAGAAAAACCTCTTTCATCTCGAGCAGCATTTGAGGGCTAATCAGTGGCATATCCGCCAGCATTAAAAGCGTGTTGTCTGGTTTGATCACATTGACGGCGGTTTGGAAACTTGTTTCCATTTTGCCATTGTTAAATTCATGGTTGATGACAAATTGTACTGGTTGCCCCTCGAGTGAGGCTTGGAGTAAGTCTGCGTCTCGCCCCAATACCACCAGCACTTTTGGGCTGACCGCCAGTGCGGTTTGAACGGCGCGTTGCAGCAAAGTTTGCCCAGCAATCGGCATCAGCAATTTATGCTGTCCCATTCGGCTTGAAGCGCCAGCCGCTAAAATCACGATATTCATGAGTGAATTGGATTTAAGAGCGAAACAATATCGCGCCTTTCTCGAGATGCCAGCAGTGCTTTTTCTTCTGCTATTGTGTCATCCCACATGGATTTGGCACTGCGGTATGTCCAAGCAAAATCAGTTTGGGCTTTTGCGCTCGAGTCAAATAAACTAATTCGCCCAGCTTCAACCAGTTCCCTCGAGAACACGGCGGGCAGACCAAGGGCGCGCTGCAACGGCTCGAGCGGGTAAAACACGGCTTTTAGGAGGTTGACTGGCAACCAAGCGCGGGTTTTAGCGCCACCCGCATGATTGCACCAGAATTTAAACATATCGGCTCGGGTATGGGCTTGTCCACCCAGAAAATATGTTTCGCCGAGTTTGGCATGACTTGCCGCTTGCACCACACCTTGGCAGAGGTCATCCACATGCACCAAAGAGAGTTTAACTTCAGGAGTCCAAGCAATTGGTGGCAGTAAATGACACAAGTACATCCGCAGTGTATAGCCAAAACTCGAGTGGTCATTTGCACCAACCACCGCATTTGGACAAAGAATAGTCAGTGGTAAACCACGTTTTTGTAAATCCAGCGCAGTTCGATGCGCCGCTTTTTTGGTGCGTTCATAATGGGTTCTAAACGAT
>JANNEE010000095.1:0-6900 GCA_031388325.1 Deinococcales bacterium | reverse complement strand
CTCGAGTCAAGGTATGATTTCCGCATGACTTGACTCGAGGGCAGACACATACGAAAAATGGCGCAGTAAAACCGCTAACCCGTAGGGGCAAGGCATGCCTTGCCCCGCAAGAGAAGCGTTTTATGCCCTCTAGCGCCCATGCAAAGCTGGTTCTAGCACCCATGCAAAACTGGTTCTAGCACCCATGCAAAACTGGTTCTATCACCCATGCAAAACTGGTTCTAGCACCCATGCAAAACTGGTTCTAGCGCGGGCTTTCATGGCTTCTACAGCTTCCCAATTCGGTTGTTTGTTACTTAGAATCGCAGCTTCAAGAACATTTACATCAAAGCTGGTGGGTAACTCGAGGGCGCTGGCATCACGGCAAAAGCCTTGAACTTTGGGGTCATAAGAGATTCCATAAAAAGGAACTCGAGCGGCGGCGGCAAGAATAACCGCATGAAGGCGCACCCCAATGACTGCACCACTGCCTGCAATCAGTTCTAGCGCCCGCGCAGGATTAGCGGTGTTCTCGATGCGGCTGTTAGGAATCCCTTCAAAGGCTTTGAGTTCATCGTCATCCCAACCGGGTTGGAATCCAAGTGCCACAATACTTTTACCTTGTGCTACCAGTTTTTTAGCCAGTTCCACCAGACAGTCGGTGGCTGCGGCTTGTCCTTCTCGAGGGGCAATCAGGATTTGATTTGGGTTTTGGGTCACACCAACTGGTTTTTCTAAGAGTAGCGCAGGGTCGCCACCAAGTTGAACCGCCACGCCTAATTTCTCGAGCAAGGCAAAACTGCCAGAATCACGGACAATGCTGGTCACACCACGTAGCGAAGCTGATACTCGAGTCTGTCCCTGAATAGAGAGTGGTCCGATGCTTTGGTTAAAAACCGCCACCCGCTTGCCGAGCATTTTTGCCAAACCAATAATGCCAAGGTAATAAGTCAGGGTGCGGCTCGAAGTTTTGTCTTGCAATAAGCCGCCGCCGCCAGACAAGACCACATCGGCGTTAAGAATTGCCAGTGGAGTCTCGAGGGGACTCATGCGTTTGACTGACTTAACACCGTATAAAGCAGTTGTTTCGGCTGGATTGGCACTCAGCACCGTGACCGTATGCCCTAGCCGAGTTAATTCTCTGGTGATGGCAAGGCAAATGGCTTCATCGCCAGTGTTCTTAAAACCGTAATAACCACAAAGTAAAATCTTCATTTTGTTTTTTTCTTACGACGGCGTTTATGCTTTTTGTCAAAGTTGGCTGGAACTGGGACAGCATTGGGTTTTTCTCGAGGTGGCGTGTTGTTCTCGAGAACAGGCAAAAGCGCTAACCAGGGCTGGGCGGGTTTAGCCAGTACCTCGAGAATTTGTGTGCCGTAGCGCTCGAGTTTTTTGACTCCGATGCCTTTTATCTGGCTGCATTCTTCTAAGTTGCGCGGGTTTTCTTGGGCTAACCCAGCAAGAATAGCGTTACTCAAGACCAAGAATCGGCTGATACCCTCAGTGTTGGCGGTTGTGTCGCGCCATGTCCGAAGCTGAATAAAACGATCCAATGTCGGGTTGTCCATGCCAACGGTCACATCGTCTAGGGCTGGTAATGGTGGATGGGCTGCGCCTTCGGGTTCGTCTAACTCGAGTGGTTCGGGTTCGGGGGTGACTTCAAAAGCGGCATCTAGGGCTGGCTCAAGAACCCGCCAAGTGTCAAGGACATCTTCTAAGCCAAGGCTTAAACGCACCAAGCAATCGGATAAACCTAAGCCCAGTGGCTCGAGGGCGCGGTGACTGGTGCGGTTGGGAATACAAACGGTGTTTTCGGCACTGGCAATCCAATCAAGCGTTTCAAAGTGCCGCAATTTATCTACAAAGGCTTTGGCGGCTTCGGGGACAGCAAATTCTAGAGCAATCAGCGAACCATTCATTTCGCGTCCATCGCGGGTAAGGTTAGTTTCAGAACTCGGATAGGTGATACCGATAATCGCGGCGTGGCTTTCGATTTTGGGTAAAACCGTGAGTGCTGAAGCCGTTTGGCGCTCGAGACGTACCGAAAGGGTTTTTAAGCCGCGTAAGGCACTGCCGCAAACTTGGGCGTTGGGTCGTGCGCCCACAGTGTCTCGGTGTCCGCGAAGGCGCTCTAAGAGGTCTTCGGAGCGCCCCATGATTGCCCCAAATGCCAAGGTACTGTCACCAGTCAGCGACGAGGCACTGGTATAAATCACGGCATCTATGGCAAACTCGAGCGGACGACAAGCAAACATCGTTAGCACCGAATTGTCTACCACCAATAACGCACCTGCCTGATGAACTTTGGAAGCCAGTTTACTCAAATCAAAGGTCGTTAAGGTTGCCGAAGTGGGATTCTCGAGGAAAACCAAACTTGTGCCGTCAAATGAAACTTCGGGGCTGGTTAGGTCATTGAATTCAATTTCTATATCAAATTCGGATAAGGCACTAAACGCCCGTACCGCAAATCCAGAGGACTCCGAGTGCAACATCACTTTGTCATTTGGGCGCAACAAGCGCCCCAAGGCATCCAAAGCGGCTCTTCCTGAAGAAAATGCCACACTCCACGCACCGCGACCAGACAAACCACTGCCCTCGAGTACCCCAAGGCGAGCTTCTAACTGCGCCAATGGGTTCGGAAGGTGATTTTCGGCGCGGACAGCCAGACTATCAAAACGCAAACCGTCGTCCATGCTTTTTCATCATAACCCGTTTTGGGGGGGCGTAAGTCAAGGGGGCAAAAACACGGCATAATAGGCGCATGAAGTTAAGCGAATTTAATCCCTTAAGTTGGAATCCTAAACGCTGGGCAAGTTATGTGCCTTTTGGCATTGGGCAGCAGCGCCCCAATAATTATTTGGAGGTTTTTAGGGCAGCTTGGGAATCCAAAGATAATTTGGGCTATGCTTGGAAAGTCCTGAATGAAGGGGTCTGTGACGGTTGCGCCCTCGGCACAAGTGGCTTAAAAGATTGGACCTTAGACGGGATTCACCTCTGCAACATCCGCTTGCGTTTGTTGCGCTTAAACACCATGCCCCCCCTCGAGACTGCTTGGCTAAATGATGTATCGGCACTACGGGCGCTCTCGAGCAAAGAACTGCGCGACCTTGGGCGTTTACCATTTCCGATGCGCCGCTTAAAAGGTGAAACAGGATTCTCGAGAATTTCTTGGGATGAGGCGCTGAACACAATCGCAACTCGAGTCAAAGACACATCGGCACGGCGGATGGGCTTTTTTTTAACCTCTCGGGGCATGACCAACGAAGGCTATTACGCGGTACAGAAGGCAGTTCGGGCAATCGGGTCTAACAGCATAGACAATGCGGCACGGCTCTGTCACAGCCCAAGTACGGTCGCCCTCAAAGAAACACTTGGAATTGCTGCCACAACTTGTTCTTATACTGACTGGATTGGTTCGGATGTGGTGGTTTTTATTGGCAGCAACGTGGCGACCAATCAGCCCGTGGCGACTAAATACTTGCACCATGCCAAGGTTGCTGGAACAAAAGTGGTCTGTGTCAATGCTTACCGCGAACCCGGAATGGAGCGTTACTGGGTCCCTAGTGCGCCAGAGAGTGCCGTTTTTGGAACTAAAATCACCGATTTGTTTTATTTGGTCAACACGGGCGGTGATGCGGCTTTTTTAAGTGGAGTCTTAAAGCACATCCTGTATCTTGGACTCGAGAACAAAGAATTTATAGCAGCCCACACCACCGGTTTTGATGCCCTAAGAATTTATCTCAAAACGTTGGACTGGGCGGAACTCGAAACCAGTAGCGGCTCGAGTGCTTATGAGATGCAAGAATTAGCGCTGCAACTCGGCTCTGCCAAGACTGGCGTTTTGGTTTGGAGCATGGGCGTGACCCAGCATTTTTGTGGTGAGGACACGGTACGGGCGATTGTCAATCTTGGTTTAGCCCTTGGTTGGGTCGGACGAGACAAATGCGGACTGATGCCAATTCGCGGACATTCTGGGGTGCAAGCTGGCGCAGAAATGGGCGCATACAGCACAATGCTGCCCGGTGGACTTAGCCCAAGCGAAGAAAATTACCAAGCCCTCGAGCAGCATTATGGTTTTACAATGTCTCGAGAGGCTGGTTTGACCGTCCCAGAAATGATAGACGCAGCCCATAACCAAGAACTCGATTTACTATTTGCAGTTGGTGGTAATTTTCTCGAGGTGCTGCCCGACCCAAATTATGTGGCTATGGCATTAGAGAAAGTGCCTTTGCGAGTGCATATGGACTTGGTGCTGTCGAGCCAAATGCTTTTAGATGGCGAGGATGTGATTGTGCTACCTGCCATGACGCGCTATGAAATTGCTGGCGGTGTGACCGAAACCAGCACCGAACGCCGTGTGATTTATAGTCCAGAAATTATTGGACACCGAATTCCGGAGGCTCGAGCCGAACTTGATGTGTTTATGGATTTAGCCCGTTGGGTTCGTCCAGAACTGGCAGTCCAACTGACTTTTAAGAATACCCAAGCCATCCGTGAAGAAATTGCTCGAGTTATCCCGAGTTACAACGGCATTCAGCATTTAGCCAAACAAGGCGACCAGTTTCAAATGTCTGGGCAGCACTTATGCGAAGGCGGTATTTTTAAGACCCCAGACACAAAAGGGCGATTTAGCGTGGTTCATCCCTCGAGCAGTGCCGTTCCAGAAGGATTTTTTAGGTTATCCACACGACGCGGAAAACAATTTAATTCGATGATTCATGAACATAAAGACAACATCAATGGGGCAATGCGTGACTCGGTGCTGATGAGTGCTGTGGATGCAGCAAAACTAGGACTTAAAAATGGTGACGCAGTAGAACTGAAATCAAACCACGGTAAAATGTTGGCTCGAGTCTGGATTGCCAATGTTAAACCGAGCAACCTGCAAGTTCATTTTCCAGAGGGCAATGTGCTGCTTGATAAATCTAAACGCTCAAGCCAGAGTCATATCCCAGATTACAATGCACTGGTGCAAATCACTCGAGTCTAGGCATGTTAGGCTATCGCCATGAAAATCCATGTGATTGTGCTGGATAGTGTTGGGGTGGGCGCACTGCCCGACGCGCATTTGTTCTCGAGCAGCCCGAGTCATCCACGCGGTGATGAGGGTTCGCACACAATCAATCATATTCTTGAACAAACAAACATAAAATTGCCAAATCTCGAGCAACTAGGACTTGGCTGGATTCCGACCGTCAAGGCAACTCGAGTGCCAAATCCCACGGGCAGTTACGGGCGGATGTGTGAAGTCAGTAAAGGCAAAGACACCAGCACAGGGCATTGGGAATTTATGGGAATCCAACTCGAGCATCCGTTTCAAGTCTTTCCAGACGGTTATCCAAAACTAGTCATGGATGCTTTTAGTCATGCCATTGGACGTAGTTGGTTGTGCAATAAGCCCTACAGTGGCACAGATGTGATTCGGGATTTTGGAGCAAAGCACCTCGAAACGGGTTTTCCGATTGTTTACACCAGTGCCGATAGTGTTTTTCAGATTGCAACCCACGAAGACCGTGTGCCACTGGACACCCTGTACCGTTGGTGCAAGGAGGCTCGAGCAATTCTACAAAATGAATTTGCCGTGGCTCGAGTCATTGCCCGTCCTTTTCGTGGGACTCATCCGTTTGAACGTGCCAGTGAGCATCGCAAGGATTATTCGCTTGTGCCGCCGCCAAATGCTCTGGATGCCTTATTTGAGGCAAAACTAGATGTGATTGGGCTTGGTAAAATTCCAGACATTTACGCTGGGCGTGGCTTTACCCAAAGTATTCACACCGACAACAACGATGATGGTGTGCAGAAAATGCTTGAAGTCATGCAAACTGATTTTCATGGTTTGGCATTTCTTAATTTGGTGGATTTTGATGCCAAATATGGTCATCGGCGCGATGTGCTTGGTTATGCCCATGCCCTAGAAACTTTTGATGCCCAACTACCAGAAATTCTGGCGGCTGTTTCAAACGGTGACGCGCTCTACATTGTTTCTGACCATGGCAACGACCCAACATGGTTTGGTTCAGACCACACCAGAGAACACGCCATGCTGTTAGCCTACAGCCCCAATATGCCTTCAAGGGACTTAGGGGAACGCAGTACCTTTGCCGACCTAGCTGCTACGATTTGTGCTGGCTTAAATGTGCCGTGGTCTGGACATGGAACAAGTTTTGAAGGTTAAAAGGCAAAAGCAAAAGACCTTCGCCTTTTGCCCTTCTTCACATCACTGTTGCATTACTGGCATTTCGGATCGTGTCCCGTTCCCAAATTAAATCGCGCAGTAACCAACCAGAACCATTGATTTCAATTTCACCAGTCCGTACCGCTTCAATTAAATAAGTTCTGAGTGTGTCAATCCGAAAACCAAGCTCGAGTAAATCGAGAATTCGGCGTTTGCCATCCAAGTAAGTTGGAATGGTTTGCAGGGTGTAGCCTTCGCTGTTGCCTTTTCGGGCGGCTGGATGCTGGATTTTCATACCCATCCAAGCAAATTTATCGAGCAGCATCAATACTTTACTAGGAATTAACGGCATCACTCGAGTGGTCACCTCAAAAGCACTGGCTTCTAAAGTACGGGCAACCGTTCGGATACTTTTACCACCCTGAAAAGGATGTGGCGTGTCTTGGACTGTGCCGTTGTACTCGAGCATACGGCTGGGGCTGCCGATTATTGGTAGCATCCGCGCCCATTCATCGTTGACCCTTGCCCAGTCGGTCATCAGGGTCGGAAAAGCAAGGTTAAATTGGGCTATGACTGATTGATTTGATGGAGTAAAGCGAAAATTGCCATCGCTGGCATGAAGTACAAAACTCTGCACCGCTTCTAAACCGCCCCAATCGAGGATGTTACCAGCAATCACTTCACCTTGGACAATGCTCAGTGCCAAAGGCAATTCGGCGGCGACTTGCAAACGCCCAGACTGCTTG